>JAHJUC010000388.1 GCA_018829385.1 Alphaproteobacteria bacterium | reverse complement strand
GCGGGTTTCATCGGGCTGGCCCATGATATGGAACACGCGCTGCTCCGGCCCCATGTCGAAATAAAGATAGGCTTCCATGCGCCGGTCATGCACATGGGCCGGCATGGTGTTCCAGACGGAGCCCGGTGCAAATTGCGTGTAGCCCATCAAGAGCTGGCAGCTCTCGGCCACCTCGGGATGCAGGAATTGCAGGATGACCCGTTTGTTGGAGGTTTCCGCCGATCCCATTTCCACCCGCCGCGCGTCCTCGATGCGGATCAGCCTGCTCGGGCATTTGCGGTGGGCCGGCGCCGACAGGATGTAGAACCGGCCGCCGCCGGAAAACGTTACCGGGCCCGAACCCATGCCGAGATAGAGCACGTCACCCTTGTTGACAGCGTAGTCGGTGCCGCCGGCCGACACCGTGCCGCTGCCGCCGACGTTGAGAATGCCCATCTCGCGCCGGTCGAGAATCGAGGCGGTGCCGCATTCTTTGACCTGGTCCAGCGTCAGCTTGCCCGCGCCCGGAACAGCGCCGCCGAGGATCAGCCGGTCGTAATGGGTGTAGACGAGCCGGATTTCGCCGTCGGCAAAGATCCCGCCGGCGTGGAAATGCGAACGCAATCCCGCCGTGTCGAGGCCCTTGGCCGTGGCCGGATCGATTGCGTGCCGGGTTTCGACGGTCAGCATGGATGGTCTCCCTTCAAGGGTTGGGCGTCAGAAAATCGTCGCGCCGCGGCGCGAACGTGTCGATCAGGGTTCCAGGCTCCAGGCACCGGCAGCCATGCACCGCATTGGACGGGATGACGAAACTGTCCCCGGGTCCGACGTCGAATGTCTCACCGCCCACGGTGAACGTGAACCGCCCGGATTGGACATAGGTCGACTGCACATGCGGATGGCTGTGCAGCTTGCCCTCGGCCCCTTCCGCCTGGAACCGGAAGGCCACGACCATCAGTTCGGGGCTGTCGCTCAGCACCTGCCGCTTGACGCCGGCATCGGCGGCGACTTCGGGATAGGACTTCAGGATCATGTCTTCTTCCTTATCGGAACAGCGATGGCAGCCACAGCGACAATGCCGGGATGTAGGTCACCAGGATGAGGGTGAAGAGGGCAGCCCCGTAGAACGGCCAGATCGTCCGGATCGCATCCCAGACCGATATTCGCCCGACTGCGCAGCCGACGAACAGCACCGTCCCGACCGGCGGCGTGCAAAGGCCTATGCCAAGGTTAAGCACCAGGATGACGCCGAAATGCACCGGATCGACACCGAAGGCCACGGCGACCGGCAGGAAGATCGGCGTGGTGATGACGATCAGCGGCGACATGTCCATGAAGGTGCCGAGCATCAAGAGGACCACGTTGATCATCAGCAGGATGATGATCGGGTTGTCGGAAACCGCCTTGAGCAGCGACACGAGCTCGGCCGGAATCTTCAGGAAGGCCAGCAGCCAGCCGAACGAACCGGCACACCCGATCACCAGCAGCACCATGGCGGTGGTGCGCACCGCAGCCTTCGTTGCCTCCACGAAACCGTTCCAGCTCATGGTGCGATAGGCAAGCGTTGTGACGAGCAGGGCATAGACCGCGGCGATGCAGGAACTCTCGGAAGCGGTGAAGATGCCCGAGCGCACCCCCCCGAAGATGATGACGATCAGCAGGATGCCGGGCATTGCGTTGACGAAGATCGCCCCGAGCATGCGCATGCCGGGAAATTCCTCGGTGGGATACCCCGCCTTGCGGGCGACGAACCAGGCGGTCACCATCAGCGACACCGCCAAGAGCAGGCCGGGGATGATGCCGGCCGTAAACAGGTCGGCGATCGACAGCCGGCCTCCCGCCGAGATCGAGTAGATGATCATGTTGTGCGACGGCGGCAGCATCAGCGCGATGATCGAGGAGACCACGGTGACATTGACGCCGTATTCGACGCTGTAGCCCTTTTCCTTCATCTGCGGGATCATCAGCCCGCCGATGGCGGTCGCGTCGGCGGCCGCCGAGCCGGAGATGCCGCCAAACAGCACCGAGGCTGCGATGTTGACCTGCCCCAGGCCGCCCCGCATGTGGCCGACCATGGCGCCGGCAAGGGCCACCAGCCTGCGGGCGATGTCGCCGCGCACCATCAGTTCGCCGGCAAAGATGAAGAACGGAATCGCCATCAGCGCGAACACCGAGACCCCGGAATTCAATTGCTGGAACACCACCACCGGCGGCAGGCCAAGATAGAGCACGGTCGCAAACGAGGCAACGCCGAGGCAGAACGCCACCGGAGTCCCGATCAGCAGAAGAAACACGAATGTTCCGAAGAGAACCCAGACTTCCATATTCAATCTTCCAAGGGATCGGTTTCGCCAAAACGGGCGGTGGGCATGCCGGCTGCCCGGCGGGCCAGCCGTTCCATCGAAAACAGCACCATGAGGACACCACCGCCGACGATGGGCAGAAAATCGAAGGCGCCGGAAATGCCGAGTGAAGGCAGCTTCACATCCCAGGCCGACAGCGCCAGTTGCGAGCCGAACCAGACCATTCCGACGCCGAATCCGGTCACCACCAGATCGGACAAGCTGTAGAGCCAGAGCTTGGCGGACTGAGGCAGGAAGTAGAGCAGCACGTCGAAACTCAGGTGATAGCCTTCCCTGATGCCGACGGCGGCGCCGAGAAAGATGAACCACCCCATCAGGATGACGGCGGCCGGTTCGCTCCAGACGAGCGAATCGTTCAGCACGTAGCGGGCGATCACCTGGGCGGTGATGAAGACCGTCATCAGGATCAGACCCGCGGCCGCCAGCCACAGCGCCAGGCGCGCCAGTTGGCGCAACACCACCGCGACGGATTTCATGGTTTCCTGCACGTCAACCCCCGAGAAAAGGGACCATGGCGGAAGATCCGCCATGGTCTTCAGGAAACGATCAGTCGGTCGCCTTGATGCGGGCGACCAGATCCTTGAGCTTGTCGGAGGTCACGTGCTTTTCATAGACGCTGTCCATCGCCGCCATGAACGGCGCCTTGTCGACATCGGAGATGACCTGGACGCCGGCGGCCCGGACCTTCTCCTCGGAGGCCTTTTCGCGCGCGGTCCAGAGTTCGCGCATCACCGGAACGGAGTCCTTGGCGGCCTGGCGCACCGCGGCCTGGTCCTCGGCCGACAGCTTGTCCCATGACGCCTTGGACATGACCAGGACTTCCGGCACGATCAGGTGTTCGTTGAGCGTGTAGTAGCCGGCGACTTCATAGTGGCCGGAAGATTCAAAAGACGGCCAGTTGTTCTCGGCGCCGTCGATGACGCCGGTCTGGATGGCGGAGTAGACCTCGCCATAGGGCATCGGTGTCGCATTGGCGCCGAGCGCGGTCATCATGTCGACGAAGATGTCGGACTGCATGACGCGGACCTTCATGCCCTTCATGTCTTCAACCGACTTGATCGGCTTGACCTTGTTGTAGAAGCTGCGCGAGCCGCCGTCATAGAAGGCGAGGCCGACATAGCCGTGCGGTTCGAAGGCCTTGAGGATTTCCTCGCCGATCGAACCGTCCATGACCTTGTGCATATGGTCGACGCCCTTGAAGACGAAGGGCAGCGAGACGACCTTGGTCTCCTCGACGAGGTTGTTGAACGGCCCCATGGAGACGCGGTTGAGATCGATCACGCCGAACTTGGTCTGTTCGAT
>JAHJUC010000387.1 GCA_018829385.1 Alphaproteobacteria bacterium | reverse complement strand
GTGCTCGGCATCCAGCCGATCGTGGCGACGCTGATCCTGATGGTGGCGGGACGCGGCATCGCGCAACTGATCACCGAGGGGGCCATCCTGACATTCAATCACGAGGGCCTGATCTTCTTCGGCTCGGGATCGCTGCTGACCGTGCCGACGCCGATCATCATCGCCATTGTGACCGGCGCGCTGGTGACGCTGATTGTCCGCCGCTCGGCGCTCGGCATGCTGATCGAGGCGATCGGCATCAATTTCCGCGCCAGCACGCTTGCGGGCGTCAACACGCGCGTCCTGCTGATCGCCGTCTACATGACATCGGGACTGTGTGCGGCGCTTGCCGGCATCATCGCCGCGGCCGACATCCGCGGGGCGGATGCGAACAATGCCGGGCTGTGGCTCGAGCTCGACGCCATCCTGGCGGTGGTGATCGGCGGTACCTCGCTGCTCGGCGGCCGGTTTTCGCTGATCGCGTCGCTGATCGGGGCTCTGATCATCCAGGCCGTCAACACCGGCATCCTCCTGTCCGGCTTCCCGCCGGAGTTCAACCTGATCATCAAGGCGGTGATCATCCTGATCATCCTCGTGCTGCAGTCGCCGCGCGTCCGGACCCTCCTGGTCTTCCTTTCCCCGGACCGGAGGAGCGCGGCCGCTGGTGAGAAAAAGGTGGTGGCGCCATGAATGCCCGTCTCTTGCCGCTCCTGGCAACGCTCGTGATCTTTCTTGCAGCCTATGCGATCTGCTACGCGCAGTACCCGGCGATGCTGTCGACCCGGGTGATCGGCAACCTTCTGACCGACAACGCGTTTCTGGGCATCGTCGCGGTGGGCATGACGTTCGTCATCATCTCCGGAGGCATCGACCTGTCGGTCGGATCGGTGATCGCCTTTGCGGGCGTTTTCATCGCGGTCATGCTGCGCGACACCAGCCTGCATCCTCTCGCAGTCTTCGCGGCTCTTCTGCTGCTGACGACGCTTTTCGGCGCGGCGATGGGCGGGGTCATCCATTTCCTGGAAATGCCGCCGTTCATTGTCACGCTGGCGGGGATGTTCCTCGCCCGCGGCATGGCCTATGTGCTGTCGATCGATTCGGTTCCGATCACGCATGAATTCTACGAGGTGCTGCAGCGCAGCTACTGGCTGATGCCCGGCAAGGGACGGCTGACGCTGATCGGCGGACTGATGCTGGTGGTGTTCATTGCCGGAATCATGCTGGCGCACCGGACCCGTTTCGGCACCAATGTCTATGCCGTCGGCGGCGGTGTGCAGACCGCGCGGCTGATGGGCGTTCCGATCGGGCGAACCACCGTCGGCATCTACGCGCTTTCGGGCTTCCTGGCGGGACTGGCCGGAATCGTGTTTTCCATCTACACCTCGGCCGGCTACTCGCTGGCGACGGTGGGGGTGGAACTCGACGCCATCGCCGCAGTGGTGATCGGCGGGACGCTGCTTACGGGCGGGAGCGGATTTGTCGCAGGAACTTTGATCGGCGTTCTGATAATGGGGCTTATCCAGACCTACATCATCTTCGACGGCACGCTGTCGAGCTGGTGGACCAAGATCCTGATCGGAATGCTGCTGTTTGCGTTCATCGTGCTACAAAAGGGGCTGGTCTGGACTTCAGGTAAGAGACGGGCGGCCGGGGGATAGACGGCCAGGGAGAGAATATTTGCTCAACACCAGCTTTTCCGAACGCGCCAATCGCAGCCAGCATTCGTTCGTGGTCAACGAGCTTGGCAAGGAGATCGTGAGCGGGATCTATCCGAGCGGAACCCTGTTGCCGGGTGATGCGGAACTGGTGGAAAAGTTCGATGTGTCGCGCACCGTGCTGCGCGAGGCGATGAAGACCCTGACCGCGAAAGGCATGATCGTGCCCAAGGCGCGCATCGGGACGCGCATTACGGAACGCTCCGACTGGAACCTTTTCGATGCGGATGTTCTGGTCTGGCATATCGAAACCGGCGTCGATGTGACCTTTCTCAGGCACCTGACCGACATGCGCTATGCGATCGAGCCATTCGCGGCCCGGCTGGCCGCCGAACGCGCCGGCAAGGAAGAGATCGCGGTGCTCTACAAGCATGCTGATGAGATGAGCAAGGCCAACTCCGACGAGAGTTTTGCCCAGGCCGACCTGAAATTTCACCTGGCCCTGCATGCCGCATCGGGCAATCCGTTCATGCTGTCGGTCGGCAACCTGATCGAAGCGGCGCTGGTAACGAGCTTCAAGATGAGCTCGCCCTACGGCGAATCCGACAGGCATGTCGCGACCGCGAACAAGCACCGGCTGATCGTCGAGGCGATCGAGCGCAAGGATGGCGAAGC
>JAHJUC010000386.1 GCA_018829385.1 Alphaproteobacteria bacterium | reverse complement strand
TTCAAACTTTTCACGACGCGGGTTTCAGGTCCTGGCAAAGCCCGGTTTCCACCGCGCCATCAGGGCGGAATTGGTGACGACGCTGACCGAGGAGAAGGCCATGGCGGCACCGGCAAAAACCGGCGGCAGGATGCCAAAGGCGGCCAACGGGATGCCGACCAGATTGTAGACAAAGGCCCAGCCGAGGTTTTGCCTTATGGTCCGCCGGGTTTTCGCCGCGACATCCAGAGCCGCGGAAACCAGGCGGAGATCCGGCCGCATCAGGGTGATGGCAGCCGCTTCGCGGGCGGCATCGGCGCCACCGGCCATGGCGATGCCGAGATTGGCCGCGGCGAGCGCCGGCGCATCATTCAGGCCGTCCCCGACAAAGGCGACATGGCCTCCCGTGCTTTTCGCCAGGTCGCGGATGACCTCGAGCTTTTCGCCCGGCAGCAACCCGGCGCGGACATCGGACACACCGGCCTCGGCCGCGATCGCCCGGGCAGTGGCCTCATTGTCACCGGTCAGCATCACGCTGGTCAGTCCCCTGTCCGCCAGATCGGCAAGCGCCTGCCGGGTTTGCGGCCGGATCGTGTCAGCCAGACGGATCACGCCGACCAGCCTCTCGCCCTTGGCAACCCAGGCCAATGTGCCGGGTTCGTCACCCGCGCTCGTTGTTTCGGCGGCCTGAATATCGATACCAGCCTCAACGAGAAACCGCTCGGAGCCCACCCGTATCTTCACTCCGTCATTGGTTCCTTCGAGGCCACGGCCGGGAACAGCTCGGATGTCCGCCGCCGGGGAAATCCTTACGCCCTCGCGATCGGCACGGGCAAGGATGGCGCGGCCGAGCGGGTGTTCGCTTCCGGTCTCGACCGAACCGGCGAGGGCGAGCAGGTCGGATGCGCTGGTGCCTGGGACTGGGAAAAGTCCGGCGACTTCGGGCGTGCCCATGGTCAGGGTTCCGGTCTTGTCGAATGCCACCAGCCTGATGTCGGTGGCGCGTTCGAGCGTCTCGATGTCCCGGATCAGGATGCCCGCCCTGGCGGCGGCGCCGGTGCCGGCGACGAGCGCGGTGGGGGTGGCGAGGCCGAGCGCGCAGGGGCAGGCGATGACCAGCACCGCGACGGCCGCGACCATTGCTGTCTCGAAGTCCGCGCCTGACAGCATCCAGCCCGCGAATGTCGCCAGGGCGATGACCAGTATGAGCGGAACAAAGATCGCGGATATCCGGTCGACCAGCTTCTGCACCGGCGCATGGCCGGTCTGCGCCTCCTCGACCAGCCGCGTCATGCGGGCAAGTCGTGTGTCAGCGCCGGCGGCGGTCACCTCCACTTCAAGCACGCCATCCGTGTTGGTGGTGCCGGTGATGACCTGATCGCCGGGCCCGCGGGAAACCGGCATGCTTTCGCCGGTCACCATGGCTTCGTCGAGCGAGGAGCTGCCGGTCAGGATGACGCCATCGGCGGCAACCCGCATGCCCGGCCTGACGACAATGACATCGCCGGCGGCAAGGCGTTCGACCGGAATCGTGCGGACCGAACCGCTCAATGTCTTCAGCTCGGCGGTGTCGGGCTGCAGCCGGCCCAATGCCCGCAAGGCACCCGCGGCGCCGGATTTGGCCCGGGCTTCCAGGTACTTGCCGAGCATGATCAACGTCAGCACGACGGCGGCGGCTTCAAAGTGGAGATGCGAGGCCATCGCCTGTCCGTGACCGGCGTGGGGATCGTTCCAGCCGCTTGCCATGACCCACAGCGACCAGACATAGGCGACGCCGGTGCCAAGGCTGACCAGCACGGCCATGTTCGCCGACCCGCCACGCAGGGCGCCGAAGGCTTCGTGCCAGAACCGGCTGCCCGACACCGCCATCACCCCGGTGGCCAAGAGCGCCTGCCAGACCGGCGAGATCCACGCCTCGCCGAGTCCGGTCATCATCGGAAGCATGCCGATGACGATGGGCAGGGTGAGCAGGGCCGAAATCATGAGGCGCAGCAGGGTCTGCCGCTCATCGGCGCGCCGGCCGGCTGCCTGCGCTTCGTCGGCGTCACGGTGTGAAGCGAAATCGTCGCGGCGCAGCACGGCACCGAAACCGGCGCGTCCGATGGCCTCTGACAGGCTGGAAGGATCGAGATCCGTGCCCTCGATGTCGGCGCGCTCAAGCGCCAGGTTGACGCGCGCCTCCACCACGCCCGGCTGGCGCGAAAGCACCTTCTCCACCCGCGCCGAACAGCTTGCGCAGGTCATACCGGTAATGTCGAACGTCACATGGTCGGGTTTGGCGGTCAATTGATCGGCCTCAGGCCGTGACGCCGGTCACGTCGAAGCCGCAATCCTCGATAACGCCCTTCAGCGTGTCGACCAGCTCGGGCCTGTCGATATCGGCCCTCAGTTCACCGCTCTCAAGGTTGACCGAGAGGTTTGAAACACCTTCGACAGACTGTGCGGCTTTCTCGACGGAACGCACGCATCCGCCGCAATGCATGCCATCAATCCGGATAGAAATAGTCATCAGCATGATCCTTTCCGCCCCATATGGGGACGGCCCGGCGGTATCGTCAAGCGCCCTGATCAGGCTGTGGCGACCTGACCCAGGATCAGATGCGTTGCTTCAGTTGCAATAGATGCTGCTCAGTGTCCGCAGCATCTGCAGAACCGGTTCCGAGTTGATCGAATAATAGACCGACTGTGCCTCGCGGCGGGTCTTGACCAGTTGACGGGTTCTGAGCTTGGCAAGGTGCTGGGACAGGGCGGACTGGCTCAAGTCAACCTTCTCCGCCAGGGTGCCAACCTGCATTTCGCCCTTGGCGAGATTGCAGAGGATCATCATCCGCTTCTGATTGCCCATGGCAGCCAGAAGGTCTGCAGCTTCCTCAGAATAATTTTCCAGACGGCTCGTATCAATCATGGGTATCATCCGTAGCCCCCGCTCGTGGCGGCCCTCAATAAATTAGTCCAAATGCTCAAAAAATTTCGTCGATTATATTTCAACTATAAAGTGGTCAATGTACACCCCTATTTTTTCACAGCGTACGGGAGAGTTCGGCAAGCTTCGTCCGCAACCCGGACGCGTGCTGCAGGGGCGCATCGAATTCGATGCGCAGAAGTTCGTCGCCATTGGCAAGATCGAGGCCGGCGCAGTCAATTCCGCAGACTTTCCACCCTGTTTTTTTCGATTTTCCGAGGATTCTCGCATAAGTATCGACAGAATCCGGATGATCGGAATTCATGTGATTTATCGCGCTGGGCTCGATTTCGCCGACATCGGCGATGGCCGGCGACACGATAAGAAGGTCGGACTGATCGAGCACGAAAGCCTTGCCGAAACCGCCATTGAGGCTTGCTGATTCGGGCACCATGCGGAAAAACGCAAAATCGGGAAAGTCGGCGTAAAGTGCCGCCTTCGGATGCCGGGCGATGAAGCGGGCGCGCAGGCGGGCATGGACCGGATCTTCCCTTGCAACGCGTTCCGCCCGGGTGCGCACGGTGATGCGGGGATGGGCGAGCGGGTCGCCCTTGCCCGGTTCGCCGAACAGAAGCGACGCGCGCGGATCGGCGGCCAGTGCGCCGGTGTGGACGGAGAGCGCCGAGACCAGGATCAAGGGCGTGCCGTCGATATCGGTCCCGGTCAGGACCCGGCTGGCAAAGGGAAAGCCGGTGCCGGGTTCAAGCACGGCGATGGCGCCGAAGCGGGCGCCACGGATGAGCCGGCGCGCAAGCCGGCGCGCGTCCTCATCCGTATCGCGAATGGTCTTGACCGGCTCCTTCATCGGAGTTCCCAGGTTCCTATTTCGGGGCCATCCGGATCGCCCCGTCAAGGCGGATTGTCTCGCCGTTGAGCATGACATTGTCAATGATGTGCATGGCGAGGCTTGCGTATTCTTCCGGCTGGCCGAGCCGCGACGGGAAGGGGACCGAGGCGCCGAGGCTGTCCTGGACTTCCTGCGGCATGCCGAGCAGCATGGGGGTGGCGAAGATTCCCGGTGCAATGGTCATCACCCGGATGCCGAAGCGGGCAAGCTCGCGGGCGATCGGAAGCGCCATGGCGTGCACGCCGCCTTTGGAGGCGGAATAGGCAGCCTGGCCGATCTGGCCGTCGAAAGCTGCAACGGAAGCCGTCGAGATCACCACGCCGCGTTCTCCGTCAGCGAGCGGCTCGAGCTTCGAGGCGCGGTCCGAGAAGAGCCGCAGCATGTTGAAGCTGCCGATCAGGTTGACCTCGATGACCTTGCGGAACACGTCGAGATCGTGCGGGCCTTCGCGGCCGACAACGCGAACGGCAGGTGCAATTCCCGCGCAGTTGATCAGGATCCGCGCTTCCCCCAGGGCTTCTGCGGACTGAGCCAGGGCGGCCTCGGCGGCGGCGGCATTGGAAACATCGCAGGCGATCGCCTTGCCGCCGATTTCGCCGGCGACCTTTTCGGCCTGCGCCAGATTGACGTCGAGCAGGGAGACCTTTGCGCCCGCTGCCGCCAATGCCCGCGCGGTTGCCGCACCGAGCCCCGAGCCTCCACCGGTCACAATGGCGGTTTTGCCCTTAACTTCCATACTCTGATCTCCTTGGCTGCACTGCGTTAATTATCTGAACCCGGTCAATCTGAGCGGCGGTGCCGCGTCAGGCCGCGAACAATATCGTCAGCTGTGATGGAGCCTGTCACGACGCCCTTGTCAATCACGCCAACCGTCCCATGCCGCCTCGCCAGTGCGTCCATCACGTCGGAAAGCGGCGTATCGGGGGTAACCGACGCCGACAGCGGCGATTGGCCGCGCGAGCTGTCGGGCTTGCCAGGCGCCATGACGTCGCGCGCGGTGAGCATGGCGATCGGATTCATGTTGGCGACAAAATCGGCGACATACTTGTTGACGGGCGAATTGACGATGTCGCGCGGCGTGCCGCACTGGATGATGCGGCCGCCTTCCATGATGGCGATGCGGTTGCCGAGCTTCATGGCCTCGTCGAGGTCGTGGCTGACGAAGATGATGGTCTTGCCGAGCCGGGATTGCAGTTCGAGCAATTCGTCCTGCAGACGGGTGCGGATCAGCGGATCAAGCGCCGAGAACGGCTCGTCCATCAACAGGATCGGTGCGCCGGTGGCAAAGGCGCGGGCCAGGCCGACGCGCTGCTGCATGCCGCCCGAGAGTTCGGCCACCATGCGCTCGGCCCAGTCGGAGAGGCCGACGAGCGCGAGCTGTTCTGCGACCCGCTTATCACGTTCGGCCTTGGGGACACCGGCGATTTCAAGGCCGAAGCCGACATTGTCGGCCACGGTGCGCCATGGCAGCAGGCCGAATTGCTGGAACACCATCGAGACCGTGTCCATGCGCAGCTGCTTGAGCTGCCTGTCGTCACAGGCGCCGACATCGAAAGTCTCGTCGCCGCAATTGACGACGAGCTTGCCGCGGCTGATCGGGTTGAGCCGGTTGACGGCGCGCAGCAGCGTGGACTTTCCCGAGCCGGAAAGGCCCATCAGCACCAGGATCTCGCCCTCGTTGATATCGACGGTGCAATTGTGCACGCCGAGCACGTCGCCGGTCGCTTCCTGGATCTCGGTGCGGGACTTGCCGGCGTCGGCAAGGGCCAGGCTTTCCGCAGTGCTCTCGCCGAAGATGATGGAGACATTGTCGATGCGGACCGAGCCGCGCGCTGCGTCGAGGCTCATGACGTTGCTCCGATGCGGACCCGGCAGATGCGGTCGAGGATGATGGCGAGAATGACGATGGCGATGCCGGCTTCAAGCCCGAGCGGAATGTTGACCGTGTTGAGCGCCCGCACCACCGGCTTGCCGAGCCCGTTGGCGCCGATCAAGGCGGCGATGACAACCATCGACAGCGACAGCATGATGCATTGGGTCAGGCCCGCCATGATGGTCGGCAGGGCGGCGGGCAGTTCGACTTTCCGGAGCAGCTGCTGGGGCGAGGCGCCAAAGGCCTGGCCGGCTTCGACCATCGGCCTTGGGACCGAGGTGATGCCCAGATAGGTGAGCCGGATCGGCGCCGGAGCGGCGAAGATGATGGTGACGAGCAGGCCCGGGGCGAGGCCGAGGCCGAAAAGGATGAGGACCGGGATCAGGTAGACGAAGGTCGGCATCGTCTGCATCAGATCGAGGACCGGCTGGACATAGGTGTAGAGCCGCGGCCGGTGCGCCAGCAAGATGCCGATCGGAACGCCGATGAGCATCGACATGAAGGCGGCGGAAATGACCAGGACGAGGGTTTCGACGGTTTCCTTCCACAGGCCCTGATTGATGATGAAGACCAGCCCGAGAACGATCCCCAGCGCCAGTTTCCAGGATTTCTGAATGCGCCAGCCGATGAGCGCGATCACTGCGACGAGCAGGAGCGGCGGCAACCACAGAAGTCCGTCGATCATCGAGTCGAGCAGGAACTTGAGGCTGTCTGCGATGGCGTCAAAGACGAATTCGAAATTGTCGGTGAGGAAATCGAAGAAGCTTTTTCCCCATTTCCCGACCGGGATTTTCCAGGCCGTTATGAAATCTGCCAGTCCATCCATGCCATGTCCCCCGACACCCAAACCAGCCCGGAGCCGGCAAGCGGCCCCGGGCTGTCATTCATAGTCTTACATGCCGAGCTTTGCGGCAACGGCTGCGGCTGCGTCGCCGCCGTCGAAGGTGGTGACGCCTTCAAGCCACGGCTTGACCGCGTCCGGGTTGGCCTTGAGCCAGGCAAGGCCTGCGGCGTTCGGGTCTTCGCCCTTGAGAATCGCGTCCATGATCTGGTTTTCCATCGTCAGCGAGAACGACAGGTTCTTGACCAGGGTTCCGACATTCGGGCACTCGGTGGTGAAGCCGGCGCGCACATTGGTGTGGACGGTGGCGGCGCCGAAGCCGCTGTCGCCCATGCCGTCGAGATAGGCGATCGACATCTCGCCCATCACCGGGTGCGGGGTCCAGCCGAGGAATGCGATCCATTCCTCGTTCTTGAGCGCCTTTTCGGCCTGCGACAGCATGCCGGCTTCCGAGCTTTCGACCAGTTCGAAACCATCGAGGCCATTGGCCGGATCGGCGATCATCTCGAGCACGATGCGGTTGCCGTCATTGCCCGGTTCGATGCCGTAGATCTTGCCGTCGAACTTGTCCTTGAACTTGCCGATGTCGGTCAGGCTCTTGACGCCGGCTTCGGCGGCATAGGTCGGGACAACCAGGCCATAGCCTGCGCCGTCAAGGTTCTGGGCGACGGTTTCAACCGAACCATCGTCGAGGAAAGGCTGCACGTCGGCGGCCATCGAGGGCATCCAGTTGCCAAGGAAAACATCCATGTCCTTGTTCTTCAGCGACTGGTAGGTCACAGGCACGCTGAGCACCTGAACTTCCTGGGTGTAGCCGAGGGCGTCGAGGACGACGCCGGCGACGGCCGTGGTGGCCTGGATGTCGGTCCAGCCGACATCCGCAAAGCGGACATTCTTGCAGGATTCGGCATCAGCCGCCTGAACGGATGCGGTTCCGGCGAGCAGGATTGCAGCGAATGTAAGGGTCATTGTTCTTGTCATGGTCGGTTTCTCCCGTGTTCCGATCGCAGAAACAACCACCTATGGGCGGTGAACTCAAGCCGCAATGCCGTCAATTTTTGTGCTGGGACCGAAAACGGCTGTTGAAAGCGGCATGACGGGGCTGGAATTTGACCGCGCCGACCGGCAAGAGATGCTTAACCGGTGGTCATGGTTTCGCCGGGTGTTGACGCCGGTGGGACGTGTCGGTGAGACGCGGATGCCGCGAACCAATCGGGAGCCGGTCTTGGCCAAGCTTTATTTCAGCTATTCCACCATGAATGCAGGCAAATCGACGCTTCTGCTGCAGGCCTCCTACAACTACCGGGAACGCGGAATGCGGACGGTGCTGTTCATCGCGGCCTTCGATGACCGCGCCGGCGTCGGACGCATTGCCTCGCGCATCGGGCTGGACAGCGAGGCGCACGCGTTCCGTCCGGAAGACGATCTCTACGAGACACTGAAGCGCCTGCAGGCGGATGGCGAGATCGCCTGCGCCTTCGTTGACGAGGCGCAGTTCCTCACCGAGGCGCAGGTGTGGCAGCTGGCGCGCGTGGCCGACCGGCTGAATGTCCCGGTGATGACCTACGGCCTGCGAACCGATTTCCGCGGGCAGCTGTTTCCCGGTTCGCAGGCGCTGCTCGCGCTTGCCGACGAACTTCGGGAAGTGCGGACGATTTGTCATTGCGGGCGCAAGGCGACGATGGTCGTCCGCATGGACGAGCAGGGCAGGGTGATCCGCGAGGGCGCCCAGATCGAGGTCGGCGGCAACGAGAAGTATGTGTCTTATTGTCGCCGTCACTGGGACGATGTGATGAACCCGGATGGAACAAAATAGCGCCGTGGCGTGTTATACACGGTGAAATTCGACTGATTGGCGACCCGCAGGCCGTCAGAAGGATATCAAAGCGCATTGTCCTTGCCGTGGCGTGCGCTATAACAGCGGGAACTGCTAAAACACGAACGGAGACTGTCTTATGCGCATTTCCCTTTCCATGATGTATGGCGCCCTCATCGTGGCCGGCCTTTCCGCCCCGACCGCGGCACTTGCTGATGGCGACGCTGTTGCCGGCGCCAAGGTGTTCAAGAAGTGCGCCGCCTGCCACACGGCCACGGAAGAGAAGAACAAGGTCGGCCCGCACCTCGTCGGCATCATTGACCGTCCGATGGCGTCGATCGCAGACTACAAGTATTCCAAAGCCATGACCGAGCATGCCGCGGAGGTTCCTGCCTGGACCGTGGAGGCGCTGACGGCTTATCTGAAGGATCCCAAGGGTGTGGTGAAGGGAACCAAGATGGCCTTTGCCGGCCTGAAGAAGGATGATGAAATCGCAAACGTCATCGCCTATCTCAAGGATCCCGCGGCAGCCGAGTGAAGCTGATCCGCAACGCCGAAATAGAGGCCGCTCCCGAAGGAGCGGCCTTTTTTTTCGCCTCAATCGTACCTAACTTGGCCTTCGGCAGGTTTGCGGGGCACTGAACCGGTGCTACGAATACCATCGTGTCCGGCGCTACTGGACGGGTTGCTTGAGCGTCATCTTAAGGTGACGCAGACAAACAGGGGAATTGGACATGGCCGATATCAAGGCGCTCGATGCGGAAATCGAAAAGACACGCTCGGTGGTCAACGACATGCGCTCGAAGATCGAGGCGTCGGGCGTGGTGCTCGAGAAGCTGTCGGAGGCCGACGCAGAGCTTGGCGATCCGCAGTTCGATATCGAGAATGCCCGCATTCAGGACGTCCTGCGCCAGCAGCGGATGATGGAAACC
>JAHJUC010000385.1 GCA_018829385.1 Alphaproteobacteria bacterium | reverse complement strand
GTCATCGAGACCCTGTTCTTCACCGGGGTGACCAACGGCATCGCCTCGGTCCTGACGCTGATCGCCTTCTTCGGCGGCGTCCAGATGATCTTTCTCGGGCTGCTTGGCGAGTATATCGGCAAGTCGGTCCTCGAGGCCAAGAAGCGCCCCCCCTACATCCTAGCGGAAGACATAAGCCGCAAGGGGGATGCTGTTGAGGATCGCTGACGATTTCGGGCTTGGCCGCAAGCATGACCGGGTCATCCTTTCGCTGCTGCAAGCCGGGCGCCTCGATGCAACCTCCGTGATGGTCAACGATGCCATCGACGCGAGTGACATCGCCCGTCTGAAGGCGTTGAGGGGTGCGGGCGCGCAGGTCGGTCTGCATCTCAATCTCACCCAGGCGCTGCCCGGACATGCCGATGCCTGGCCTCTCTCGACGCTGCTCCGGCCGCGGCTGCCTTCCCGGGTGCGCGCCGCCGCCGCGGCCACGCTCAAGCGGCAGACGGACGAATTCGTTTCCCTCTTTGGCAGTCTTCCCGATTATTATGACGGCCACCAGCATTGCCATTGTTTCCCCGGCATTGCGCCGCTTGTCGCGCAATTGCCATCCGGATCGAAGACCTGGATTCGGGTGCCGTTGCCTGCCACCTGGCCGGGGCGGTGGCGCAATCTTCGCGCCGGTGGTGCAAAGGGCGTGCTGATCATGGCGCTGGCTGCGCGGGCACGGCCGGTCTTCGGGCGTGCGGGACTTAAGATCAACGGGGATTTCTCCGGCTTCCTCCGTCTTGACGATCCGGCCAGTGTTCGGCACTGGTTACCCCGCCTGCTGGCAGCGGCGGGCCCGGACTGCCTGATCATGCTGCACCCCGGTGATGCCGGTGACGAGATGCAATGCGTCGGCCATGCGCCGGAAAGCCGTGATTGCGAGACAAACATCCTGCTTCAGGGGACAGTGAATTGACCAAAAGCCGTGCCATCCTCTGGGGTTTGTTCCTGCTGCTCGCCGTGCGTGTGGCGGCGATGATCTGGGTGCCGCTAACCGACCCGACCGAGGCGCGCTATGCCGAAATCGCCCGCAAGATGGTCGAAACCGGCAACTGGATCACCCCGCAGTTCGACTATGGCGTGCCGTTCTGGGCCAAGCCGCCGCTGCACACCTGGCTCTCGGCGATGGGCATCGCCGCCTTCGGCGTGACGCCTTTTGCAGTCAGGCTCGGGATCTTGCTGTCGGCCCTGGCGACGCTGGCGATCCTGTGGCTCTGGGCCCGCACCCTCACCGACCGGGTCACCGCCGGCGTAGCCGTGCTGGTGGCGGCGAGTTCGGCGCTGTTCTTCGTCGCCCTGGGGTTCGTTCAGACCGACATGGCGCTCACGCTTGGCGTTACCGCCTGCATGGCCGGCTTCTATGGAGGCCTGCAGGGCGACCGCCGCTGGGGCTGGCTGTTCTTTCTCGGGCTGGCCATCGGGCTTCTGGCCAAGGGGCCGGTGGCGACGGTCCTGTCGATGATGCCGATCACCGCCTTCATGATCTGGCGCGGCAACTGGAAGGATCTCTTGCAACTGCCATGGCTCGGCGGAACCGTGCTGGTCGCGGTTCTCGTCATCCCCTGGTATCTGGCTGCGGAAATCGCCACGCCCGGATATCTCTACTATTTCATCGTCGGCGAGCACATCCAGCGCTTCCTGCAGCCTGGCTGGTCGGGAGACCTCTACGGCGCCGGGCGCGCCCATCCCAAGGGAATGATCTGGCTGTTCTGGATCCTGGCCACGCTTCCGTGGAGCCCGCTGCTGCCGATCCTGCTCTGGCGCCTGCGCAACGGCATTCCCCGGGAACGGCCCGGCGACGGTGGCTTGTATCTCTACCTTCTCATGTTCGCGCTGGCGCCGCTGGCCCTGTTCACGCCCGCGGCGAACATCATTGTCACCTACGTCCTGCCGGGCGTGCCGGCTGCAGCACTTCTTTCGGTGATGCTCTGGGCTCGAAGCGGACCCATGCAGACCAAATGGGTGCATCTCGGCGTGTCCGAAGTCCTGATCGTTGCCGCGGCTCTCACCCTTGCGGCGTTCCTCGGCCTCGGCCGCTCGGCGGTGCCGTCCGAGGCTCAGCTGGTCGAGGCCTTCCAGGGATCGGGCCGCCTCGCCATTCTGGATGCGCGAAGCTTCTCCGCCGAGTTCTACTCGCAAGGCAGGATCACCCGGCTGAGGACCGTCGAGGATGTCGGCACATGGCTTACTCCCGGTGACGGGGTCCTTGTGCCCAAGCACTATCAGGACCAGTTTCTGGCCCGCTTCGGCGACAAGGTCACGGCGGTCGCGGAAAACCGCAAGTATCTGCTCTATGTTCCCGCGACCTGAACAGGCTCAAGCGATGCGGGCAGCGCTTGCCGTCTGAGCGTGATCTGACGCGTAGTGTGCCCCGTTCCTAGGCGTCCGGCGGGATCACGCCCTTGCGCAGCATGAAGCAGCCGTAAAACCGCCGTTCGCCGGTCTGGATCACCGCATAGGCCTGCTTGGCCGTGTCGTAGAAGGCGAAGCGCTCGATGCCGACCATCGGCCGCGGCCTGCCTTCCGCCGCATCGATCACCGCCTGGACTTCCGCCTGCACCGGGGCGATTTCATCCGGGCTGCCGACGATTTCCATCCGGCCGGCGAAATCGTCGACGAAGGTGTCGAGCGGCAGCACCGACAGCACCGCTTCCGCCGCCTGGGCCGAGGTCAGGTTGTCCATCCTGAGCAGCTCGCCCAGCACCGTCTGGCGGGCCAGCGTGTCAGACGGAAAATTCGTGTCCGCGATGATCAGCGTGTCGCCGTGCCCCATGGCGCGAAGCGCGTAAAGCACCTCGGCATTGAGCCGCGGATCCAGTCCCTTGAGCATGAAGTCCTCCCGGTGATGTCCTTGCGCGCCGTTTCCGAAGGCGCGATTGCCGGCGATCCTGCAGCGGGACAGTCTGCCATTCAAGCCTTATCGGCCTGCGGACGCATTCTCCCACTGCAAATTGCCGGCACATGCAACGCGAGGGATGCGGTTCACGAAAGGATCGGTTAGGTTTCCGCGCGAACAGGGAGAGACAGATGAAGACACGGCACTGGGACAGGGTCGGTAATGGCGGGCTGACATTCACCGAACTCGGCTTCGGCACCGCGCCGCTCGGCAATCTCTATCGCGCCATTTCCGATGACGAGGCCCATGCGGTGCTGACGAGGGCCTGGGATCTCGGCGTGCGCTATTTCGATACCGCGCCGCTTTATGGGCTGGGGCTTGCCGAGACCCGGCTCAACCGGTTCCTGCGCGGCAAGCCGCGCGGCGACTATGTGCTCTCGACCAAGATCGGACGCCTGTTGCGCCGCTGTGAACCCGGGGAGGAACGCACCGGCGAAGGCAAGTTCTTCGGCGTGCCCACGCGCCGGGAAGTCTACGACTACAGCTATGACGGCGTCATGCGCTCGCTTGAATTCTCGCTCGAACGGCTTGGCGTCGACAGCATCGATATCCTCTACGCCCATGATCTCGACGTCTTCACCCATGGCAGCGAGGCCGCGCGCGACGAAAAACTCGCAGAGCTGATGGCCGGCGGTTACAAGGCGCTGGTCGCGTTGCGCGACCAGGGCGTCATCAAGGCCTTCGGCGCCGGCGTCAACGAGTGGCAGGCCTGCCAGTGGCTGACCGAGCGTGGCGATTTCGACCTGTTCCTGCTCGCCGGCCGTTACACGCTGCTGGAGCAGGAAGCGCTCGAGACATTCCTGCCGCTTGCCGCACAGCGCGGCATCGGCATTGTCATCGGCGGCCCCTACAATTCCGGCATTCTGGCGACCGGGCCGAAGCCGGGCGCTTTCTACAATTACGATCCCGCGCCGCGGCCGATTCTGGACCGCGTCGCCCGCATCGAGGCGGTCTGCAAGCGCCATACCGTGCGTATGGTCGATGCAGCCTTCCAGTTTCCGCTGCGCCATCCGGCCGTCGTCTCGGTCATTCCGGGCGGGCAGGGGGTGGCTGAGATGGAAGCCAACGCGGTTGCCGCCAGCGCGGAAATACCGCCAGCGCTCTGGGCCGAGCTGAAGGCCGAAGGGCTGATGCGCGAGGATGCGCCGGTCAGCGTCTGAAGAATTTGCC
>JAHJUC010000384.1 GCA_018829385.1 Alphaproteobacteria bacterium | reverse complement strand
GGCGGGCTCATGCTCGAAGACGTCGAGGCCGGCGCCAGACAGGCGTCCGTCGCGCAACGCCCTGATCAGCGCGTCCTCGTCGATGATGCCGCCGCGCGCCGTGTTGACTATGTAAGCGCCGGGTTTCATCAGCTCGAGCCGACGGGCCGACAGCAGATGGAAGGTGGCGGGCGTCGAGGGGCAATTGACCGAGACGATGTCGACACGCGCCAGCATCTGGTCGAGGCTGTCCCAGTAGGTGGCCTCGAGCTGGTCCTCGGTGGCCGGATCGACACGGCGGCGATTGTGGTAGTGGATCGACAGGCCGAAGGCCTTGGCGCGGCGGGCCACCGCGGTGCCGATGCGGCCCATGCCGATGATGCCCAAGCGCTTGCCGCCGATGCGGTGGCCGAGCATCCAGGTCGGCGACCAGCCCTTCCAGGCGCCGCCCGAACCGACGATGAC
Organism: Alphaproteobacteria bacterium; assembly: GCA_018829385.1. Taxonomy (GTDB): domain Bacteria; phylum Pseudomonadota; class Alphaproteobacteria; order Rhizobiales; family Rhizobiaceae; genus Hoeflea. The sequence goes on along the minus strand of JAHJUC010000384.1, from coordinate 3,091 downwards.
ATTGGCGCCCTCGGTGAGCCGCCGCGGCACGGCGAGCATCAGCGCCATGGTCATGTCGGCGGTGTCATCGGAGAGCACGTTGGGGGTATTGGTGACGGTGATGCCCTTCTTCTGCGCCGCCTCGACGTCGATGTTGTCGACGCCGTTGCCGAAATTGGCGATCAGCTTCATCTGCGGGCCGGCCTGCTCGATCAGCGCCGCATCGATCTTGTCGGTCACCGTGGGCACCAGAACATCGGCCGAGCGCATGGCGGCAACCAGTTCGGGCTGGGTGCGCGGTTCGTCGTTGATGTTGAGCTCGGCGTCGAAAAGCTCGCGCATACGGGTTTCCACCGCGTCCGGCAGACGGCGGGTGATGTAGACCTTCGGTTTTTTCTTGTTCGGCATCTTATACAGGTCCGGCGTTGAGAGCTTTTTAACCAAACTCGGCGACAGTGACGTATGCGTAACGCTTTTTCTATCAGACCCTCCGGCGATGACAATCCAAAGCGCCGGTATTGCTGTTTAAAAAGCGCTGCAAGCCCGCTCCCGGCACTCGTCGGCGCCCGCCGCGCCTAATGCCGCTGGCCGCACAGCGTCCGGCCGGACAGCCGGGAAACACGGGCCTGAAACCGGAACCGAGCGGCGCCGCCTGTCTGGCGCCCCAACCCAAAAGGTGTGAGTCATGCGTCGCCTTTCCCTTTTTGCCGCAGCCTGCCTGGCCCTGACCGGCCTGACCCTCAGCCCGATGTTCGGCACAGGTCCGGATTCGGGCTTTGCCGCCCGGGCACAGGCCGCGGCCAAGGGCCCGAGCGGATTGCCCCTGCCGCGGTTCGTCAGCCTCAAGGCCAAGCGCGTCAACCTGCGTGTCGGCCCGGGCCAGGATTATGCGGTGGCCTGGCTCTACACCAAGTCCGGCGTGCCGATGGAGGTGATCCAGGAATATGACAACTGGCGCCGGGTGCGCGATGCCGAAGGCACCGAAGGCTGGGTCTACCAGTCGCTGCTTTCGGGCGAACGCACGGCGATGACCGCGCCCTGGAAGAAGGGCGACGCCAAGGACGATTTCATCAACATGCACCGCGAGGCGCGCAGCAATGCCGATGTCGTGGCCCGGCTGGAGCCCGGTGTGGTCGTGTCGGTCAAGGCCTGCGACGGCGACTGGTGCGAAGCCCAGGCCGATGGCGCCAGCGGATGGGTGCAGCAGAGCGAGATCTGGGGCGCCTACCCGGGCGAGGCCTTCAAGTAGGCCGATGGCCCCCGGAGCGCCGGAACATCAGGACGCGATGTCAAAGAGCGACAGCTGCGCGTGATCCGGCCTGCTGAACATCGGGTTGGGCGCGAACCGTCCGCTGAACATTTCATCCGTGAGATAGTCCAGCCGCCTGGCAATGCGGGTTTCCTCCCCGGCCAGCTTGATCGCCAGTTCGCAGGGCCGCATGCGAAACAAGGTGTCGGCGGAGACATCGCCAAACACGTCCGCCATCGTTGCCGACATGGTGCGGGAGTTGTGGCCGAAAGTGAGGACCGCGCCCGCATTCTCGACCAAAGTCAGGTGATCGGGATAGAGCGCCGACAATTGCGCGTAGCTTTGAAACATCAGCATGGCACGGCAGCCGTAGGCACGGCCCAGCGTCAGCAGGGAGCGCACCTGCTCCATCTGCCCGAGCTGGGCCACTTCGTCGAGCACGAACAGGGTCTCGTGCTCCGGCCGGTTCTTGCGGTCGGTGGCCACCGACATCAGGACCGACAGCCACAGCTTCAGGATGGACGCCTGCGAGGCGATCTTCGCCGGAGGGACGACGAGATAGATCGTCATCGGCGCGCCGCTGCGAACGGAGTCCAGCGACAGGGTCGAAAGGCCGCAAGCCGTCTTGACGCCGGCCGACATCAGCGGACGGACCAGCGATTGGGCCGTTGATTGGATCCCCTGTCGGGTGGTGTCCGCGGTCGTGACAACACCCGCGATCGCGGATCTGCCAAAGGCGGGCATGTCGTCGCGATCGAGCAGCTTGCACAGGGACATGAACGGGTCAGCCGATGTCAGCTGGTCGGATACCCAGCCCAGCGTGCCGGCGTCCTCACAGACCGAGGCGGCAACCATCAGCCCCGCGATCAGCGTTTCGCCGCGCTCGACCCAGAACGGATCCTTGAGCCTGGCTTCCCCGGCTGAGAACATGCTCGCAAGCATGAACGCCTGGTCCGCAGGTTCCTGACCACTGACCTTCAGCACGTCCAGCGGGTTCAATGCGGCACTCGCCTGTCCGGTCACGCCCCATGGATCGAGAATGTGAACATCCTGCCCGAGCACGTCACGCCGATATGCGGCCGTGGTGGCGCTGAGTTCGCCCTTCACATCGATGACCACGGCAGGCCCCGGCCAGTTGAGAAGGTTCGGGATGACCACGCCCCGCGACTTGCCCTTGCCGGTGGGGGCGAACACGAGCATATGCCCGTCGCTTCCATCCACGAGCGGAAGGGTTGGTCCGGTGCTCTCTTGTCTTTCCGGATGAAATGCAAACCCGTACCCCTGCCGGAACGCGGGTGCGTCCCAGCCCAATAGAAGCTCTGTCATGATAAATCCGCCGCATTGCGCCGCCGGAAGCGCGAAATCGTTGCGCCCGGGCGGTCCCGTCTGTCCGCAGGAATCTTCGTATAATGCAGATTCGGGGTCAACCTCTGAAAGCGGCGCTAATCCGCCTCTTCGGCTAAGTAGTTGAATTGGATGCAAAGAAATTTTGACCGGGATCGCGAGCAATATTGACAATCCATGATTGCAATGAACGCGCGACCACCCGTCTCTCAGTCTGACGCAGCCATCCCGGGCAATTCCTGTTCACCCGCATCTGAACTTCGACTATCCTCGGGCAAACGTCGCGGTGTTCCAGCGGAGGCAAGCAGCAATGCCGGCAAACCAACCCAACGGATCATTTGTCGACCGGGAGATCGCCCGCAACTGGCGCCGTGTGGAGCAAATGACCGCCTGCGATTCAACCGGGCGACGCGCCTGCTATTTCCTGTATGTCCCGCCGCATCGCAAGGGCGCCCTGATGCGGGCGCTCGATAGCAAGTCGATGATCGATCTTGCGCAATTCGGCGACGTCATCGCCTC
>JAHJUC010000383.1 GCA_018829385.1 Alphaproteobacteria bacterium | reverse complement strand
CGCATGTAGGTCTCGGCCAGCTCGGCAAGATTTTCCGATCCCACCAGCCGCACATGAACCTTGTCGGCATAATCGCGGATCAGGTCGCGGGTGTATTGCCGCTTCACCGTGCCCGGCGTCGCCAGCACCGAGACCAGGCCCGAGCGGGTGCGTTCCGCCGCCGGCTTGATCGCCGGCACCGTGCCGACGAACGGCACATCCGGATAGGCAGCACGCAGCGCCGGCATGACGATGGTCGAGGCGGTGTTGCAGGCGATGATCACCAGCGCCGGGTCGTGGCGTTCGATCAGGCCGGCAAACAGCCCGACGATCCGGTCCCTGAGCGCGTCCTCTTCCCAGCGTCCGTAGGGAAAGCCGGCATCGTCGGCGACATAGACGAAGCGCCGGCCCGGCATGATCACCCGCGCCTCACGCAGCACGCTCAGCCCGCCGATGCCGCTGTCGAAGACCAGTACCGGCCGCTCGCTCATTCGTCGTCCCCCCGCCCCGTGTCCAAGGTCTCGCCGACATCCGCCGGCATCCGCTGTCCGGGACGAGCAAACCTGTCAAATGAGGCAAAAAGACCGCGCAACACAGCGATTTCATCGCTGGAGAAGCCCGGCCGCGTCAGCACCGCGCGCAAATTGTCGACCGCCTTCATCTTCTTGGTCTCGGAGCGGAAATAGCCCCGCGCCTCGAGCCCCTCCTCGATCTGGGCGAACAGGCCGAAGAGGTCGGCCTTCGGCGCCGGCTCCACCTCGGGCATGGCAAAGGCGGTCTCGTGCGGGCTCGAAAGCCCCGATTTCATCCATTCGTACGACATCAGCAGCACGGCCTGGGCGATGTTGAGTGAGGCATAGGCCGGGTTGACCGGAAAGGTGACGATCTCGTCGGCAAGACCGACTTCCCAGTTGCGCAGGCCGATGCGCTCGCGTCCGAACAGGATCCCGGTCTTCTCGCCACCAGTCTCCCGCCCGCGCAGCACTTCGCCTGCCTCCACCGGCCCGCGCACCGGCTTGTGCCCGTCGCGCGGCCGCGCCGTGGTGGCGTAGATGAAATTCAGATCCGCAACGGCTGCTTCCAGTGTCTCGTACACCACCGCCGCCGCGATCACATGGTCGGCCTTCGCAGCCGCGCTGACGGCCTTGTCGTTGGGCCAGCCATCGCGCGGATTGACGATCCGCAGGTTGGACAGCCCGAAGTTGGCCATGGCGCGCGCCACCATGCCGATGTTCTCGCCGAGTTGCGGCTCGACCAGGATGATCGCCGGCCCGCCGGTGATCAGTTCGCGATTTCGGTCCGTTCCGGCCATTCAGAAACCGCCCTTGTCCATTTCAGTCCATTCCCTTGCCAGCATGGCATAGTAGAATTCCTCGTCCCAGACACCCTTGAACAGCGCATGCTCGCGAAAATGCGCTTCGCGCCGCATGCCCAGCCGCTCCATCAACCGCCACGAAGCCCTGTTGCGCGCGTCGCAGCGCCCGAAGATCCGGTGCAGGTTGAAGTGGCCGAAACCGGTCGCCAATACCGCGCGCGCCGCCTCGGTGGCGTAGCCCTTGCCGCCATGCGATGGATTGAAGCTAAAACCGATCTCGCCCTGCCGCGCGTCACGGTCACGGAACAAAAGCACCATGTCGCCGATCAGGATCCCGCTCTGCCTCAGGGTGACCGCGAAGACGATGGCATCGGCTGCCTGTCTGTCCCAGTCGCCGTCGGCCCACTTTGTGACTTCCTCGACCACCTCGTCGCGCGAACGCGGCTCCCAGTACTGATAGCGCGCCACCTCATCCAGACAATGATACGCATGCACCGCATCGACGTCGGCGATGGTGAACGGTCTGAGCCGCAAGCGTTCCGTCTCGATTGGAATGGACAAGTCAGCCATATCCGGCCCCGTTTCTGTCAGGCCGACAGCACTACTGCCCGGATGGCTCACAATCAAGGCGGCGCGAGCTTGCGGGCCGCGCTCCGGGTCGCCTGGCAGCAGGACGCAAAATCTTCGCTGCCAACCTGCGGCTCCGGGTCCGCGGCATGTTGTGCGCCCGCAACTGTTTTGTTAAGAGAAGCGCCAACTGAACGGGTGGCTTTCGGCCTCCCCCCGATAACCCTCTCGGAAGGTCAAACAAGCATGGCAAAGATCAAGGTTGCAAACCCCGTCGTCGATCTCGACGGCGACGAGATGACACGCATCATCTGGCAGTTCATCAAGGAAAAGCTGATCCTGCCCTACCTCGATCTGCCGATCGACTATTACGACCTCTCGGTCGAATACCGCGACGAAACCAACGACCAGGTCACCATCGACGCCGCCAACGCCATCAAGAAGCACGGCGTCGGCATCAAGTGCGCCACCATCACCCCCGATGAGGCCCGCGTCGAGGAATTCGGGCTGAAGAAGATGTGGCGTTCGCCCAACGGCACCATCCGCAACATCCTCGGCGGCGTCATCTTCCGCGAACCGATCATCATGAAGAACGTGCCGCGCCTGGTTCCGGGCTGGACCAAGCCGATCATCGTCGGCCGCCACGCCTTCGGCGACCAGTACCGCGCCACCGACTTCCGTTTCCCCGGCAAGGGCAAGCTCACGATCAAGTTCGTCGGCGAGGATGGCGAAACCATCGAGCACGACGTCTTCGACGCCCCCTCCTCGGGCGTTGCCATGGCCATGTACAACCTTGATGATTCGATCCGCGATTTCGCCCGCGCCTCTTTGAACTACGCGCTGATGCGCGGCGTGCCCTGCTACCTGTCGACCAAGAACACCATCCTCAAGGCCTATGACGGCCGCTTCAAGGACCTGTTCCAGGAAGTCTTCGACGCCGAATTCAAGGCACAGTACGACGAAGCCAAGATCTGGTACGAGCACCGCCTGATCGACGACATGGTCGCCTCCGCGCTGAAATGGTCCGGTGGCTATGTCTGGGCCTGCAAGAACTATGACGGCGACGTCCAGTCCGACATCGTCGCCCAGGGCTTCGGCTCGCTCGGCCTGATGACCTCGGTGCTGATGACGCCGGACGGCAAGACCGTGGAAGCCGAAGCCGCCCACGGCACGGTGACCCGCCACTACCGCCAGCACCAGAAGGGCGAGGAGACCTCGACCAACTCGATCGCCTCGATCTTCGCCTGGACCCGTGGCCTCGCCCACCGCGCCAAGCTCGACGACAATGCCGAGCTCGCCACCTTCGCCGACACGCTGGAGAAGGTCTGCATCCAGACCGTCGAGGGCGGCTACATGACCAAGGACCTGGCGCTGCTGATCGGTCCCGACCAGCCCTGGCTGTCGACCACCGGCTTCCTCGACAAGATCGACGAGAACCTGCAGAAGGCCATGGGCTGAGCCGTGGCCGCCGGAGCCGTCGCCACGCTGAAGCGGCTGTGGCGGCACAACCGGTGGCTCACGATTGCCTTCGCACTGACATTGACGCTGGCGCTGGTGTTCATCATCCGCGCCGGCGTTTTTTTCGTCTACTGGCAGCAGCACCGGGACGAGCCGATCGAGGGCTGGATGACGGTGCGCTACGTCGCCCGCTCCTACCGGGTCGATCCGAAGATCGTCCACGACGCGGCCGGCCTCAAGCAAACCGGCCCGGACCGCCGCCCGCTCGTCAGGATCGCCCGCGAGGATGGCAAGCCGCTCGACGAGATCACCGCCCGGATCCTCGAGGCGATCAGGGCGGACCGCGCCGCCCGTGGACAGCCCGAGGGCAATCTTCCCGCCCCCGCTCTCTCGCCTCCGGGGACAGCGCCAAGCGCGTCCCCGCAGCCCTCGCGGCAGCCATGACCGCATACCTGCTGGAGTTCCTCACCAGCTATGGCCTGCCCGCAGCCGCGCTGCTTCTGGCGATCGGCCAGTTCGGCGTGCCGATTCCCACCTCGCTTGCCCTGCTGACGCTGGGAGCGCTTGCCGCCAATGGCGACGCGGAGCTGTCGACCGCCTTCCTCTGGGCCATCGCCGGCGCCACGCTGGGCGATCAGGCGGGCTTCCTCGCCGGCCGCTTCGTCGTCCTGTCCGCCGAAGGACACCCCGGATTTCTCGGCGGACTGGCGGCCAGGGCCCGCGCCGCCGAACCGAAGCTCGAAAAATGGGGCGCAAGCGGCGTCTTCCTCAGCCGCTGGCTGTTCACCCCGCTCGGCCCGGCCATCAACATCGCCAGCGGCATCACCGGGCTCTCCTGGCCGCGCTTCACCCTCTGGGGCGTCCTGGGCGAGGGCCTGTGGGTATCGATCTACATCACGCTCGGCTATTCTTTCGGCTCCAACATCGAGACCTTGTCCGGCATTCTCGGCAACCTGTCGATGGCGCTGGCCATGCTGGCGATCGCGGCTTTCCTCGGCTGGCGACTGAAGCTGGCAGTGGATGCTGCGCAGACGCGCACACACCGGAAAGACCGGGAGGGATCATGACCAGCACGCCGGAATTGCCCGAAGTCACCCTGCCCGACGTCACATTGATTGGCGCGGATTACAGCGTCTACACGCGGATCTGCCGGCTGACGCTTGATCTCAAGGGCGTCCGGTATGCGTTTGAAACGCTTGATGTCTTTGCCGAGGACGGCCGGGAAGGCGCCAGGCTGGCTGGCCATCCGTTCGGCAAGATCCCGATCCTGCGCCATGCCGGCGTGACCCTCTACGAAACCCTCGCCATCACCCGCTACATCGATGACCGCTTCGATGGCCCCCCGTTGCAACCCGCCAGTCCGGCTG
>JAHJUC010000382.1 GCA_018829385.1 Alphaproteobacteria bacterium | reverse complement strand
GGGGGGAAGGCCTCCGGGTGCTTGCGGTAACGTGCGGCAGGACGAAGGAGGAGGCGGTGCACCGGCGGGTTCCGCTGGCAGCAGGATCAGCCTGAACGGGATCCCCTTGCGGGACGCCCCGACGGGTTGATCGGCCAAGCCAGCCACCGGAGAAATCCTTGCCCCTTGGGCCGGCCAGCGCCGGCCGGCTGTCAGGGCGGGGGTGGAAACGGGCCTGTGGCGGGCCGTCTTGCGGATGCGGGGAGGGCGACTGGCTTTGGTCAGTTCCCGGGTGCCCCCGGATCTTGAACGCGAGACCAAGCCCGTGCCGGATGAAGCCGGATGCCGTTTTGAGTTGCCCGTGTCCGGGCAGTGAGAAATGCAAGCAACCGCCTGTCGGATGTGGACACCATCCGGCGATATTCGGGCCGCGCGCACACTGCGCCACCCCGCATGTCACCGTTTCATTCGTGGCATGCATACCACACCCATTTCCGAACGGCACAGCCTGCGCGCGGCCCTCCGGAATTCAGTCTGATCCTCCCGGTGGCCATGCGCCATGCGGGCGGTTCGGCATGCTCGGGCGCCGGACCGGCGGGCATCTGTCCGCAAATTGCGAACGCAGAGTGGTCAAAACAGCTTCTTTTGTGAACGGAGCCGGCGGCCTATATTGAAACCAAGGAGCACGACCATGACCACATCCGCATTTCCCGCCCTGTTCATTTCCCACGGCTCACCCGACACCGCGATCGCCGACACGCAGGCTGCGGCCTGGCTCCGGCGGATGGCCGCCGATCTGCCGCGGCCGCGCGCCATAGTCGTCGCCAGCGCCCATTTCGAAGTCTCGGGCGGCGTTGCCGTCTCCGCCGACCCGCATCCCGAGACGATCCATGATTTCGGCGGCTTCGCGCCTGAGCTCTATGCCATGCAATACCCGGCTCCGGGCGAGCCTGTGCTGGCGCGGCGGATCGCGGACGACCTTCAGGCGGCCGGTTTTCCGGCCCGCGCGGTTGACCGGCGCGGCTTCGACCACGGCGTCTGGGTGCCGCTGAAGCTTGCCTATCCCGATGCCGACATTCCGGTGGTGTCGGTCTCGGTCGACCCGCGGCAGGGGCCGGAGCATCATTTCCGGCTCGGCCAGGCGCTCGCCGGTCTTGGCGGGGAGGGCGTGCTGGTGATCGGTTCCGGCTCGTTCACCCACAATCTCGGCGAGGCCTTCAAGGCGCTCAGGACCGGCAGGCGCTCGATCGACGTGCCGGGATGGGTGCAGGATTTCACCGGCTGGATGAATGATCGCCTGGCCGCCAATGATCTCGACGCATTGCTCGACTACCGCCGGCAAGCCCCCTACGCCGTGGAAAACCATCCGACCGACGAGCACCTGTTGCCGCTCTACGTGGCGATGGGCGCCGGAGGCGAGGCCGCCAGCGCGAAACTGGTGCACGACAGCGCCGAGTTCGGCGTGCTGGCGATGACCATGTGGCGGTTCGATCCGGCAGCCACGGGCGCCTCGGCGGCCTGAGCCCGGAGACGGGATTGCCGGCAGGCGGCGGCTGGGAAAAGCTTTCGCTCCCAGACAATCCGGTCGGCAATCCGCATTGAATGATTTTCAAGCGGTGCGAGTTGGGGTAACACCAAACCCATGACCCAGACCGAAGCACCCCAGTCCGATAGCCTCAGGGCCGACACCATCCGCATCGCCGTCGCGCAGCTCAACCCGACGGTGGGCGACGTTGCCGGCAACCTCGCCAGGGCGCGGGAAGCCCGCGCCGACGCCGCCCGGCACGGCGCGGATCTGGTGCTGTTTACCGAGCTGTTCATCGCCGGCTATCCGCCGGAGGATCTGGTGCTGAAGCCGGCCTTCCTGAAAGCCTGCCTGAAGGCGGTGGAAGCGCTTGCCACTGATACCGCCGACGGCGGCCCGGCTGTGATCATCGGCTATCCGCGCAGCGAAGGCGGCAAGCGCTTCAACTCGGCGGCCGTGCTCGACGGCGGCAGGCTGATTGCCAGCCGCGACAAGGTCGACCTGCCCAATTACGGTGAATTCGACGAGAAGCGCGTCTTCGACGTGGGCGAGATGCCCGGCCCGGTGGCGATCCGCGGCGTCCGTTTCGGCATTCCGGTGTGCGAGGACATCTGGGGCGATCTCGGCGTCTGCGAGACGCTCAGCGAGAGCGGCGCCGAAATCCTGCTGGTGCCGAACGGCTCGCCCTACTATCGCGGCAAGGTCGACATCCGCCACCAGGTGGTGCTCAGGCAGGTGATCGAAAGCGGCCTGCCGATGGTCTATGCCAACCAGGTCGGCGGCCAGGACGAACTGGTGTTCGACGGCGCCAGCTTCGCCATGAATGCCGACAAGAGCCTCGCCTTCCAGATGAGCCAGTTCGAGGAGACCGTCTCGGTCGTCACCTTCAAGCGCCAGCCGGACGGCCAGTGGGTCTCGGACAACGGGCCGATGTCGGTGATCCCCGAGCGCGAGGAGGCCGATTACCGGGCCTGCATGCTGGGGCTTCGCGACTACGTCAACAAGAACGGCTTCCGCAACGTCGTGCTGGGGCTTTCGGGCGGCATCGATTCGGCGATCTGCGCGGCACTCGCGGTCGACGCGCTCGGCGAGGAGCGGGTGCGCACCGTC
>JAHJUC010000381.1 GCA_018829385.1 Alphaproteobacteria bacterium | reverse complement strand
GTTGCGGGCGATGTGGTCGACCACGCGCTGGCTCGAGGCGCCGCCGTCATAGGCGACGATTGCCGTGTCGATCGGCTTGAAGGCGCGCGACGCAACGAAGACCGGCTTGTGGCTGGCGCGGATGAAGCGCTCGAGATGGGCGCCGAGCCTGAGGCTGGCGAAATCGGCTTCCTCGCCGCGCTTGCCGACCATGATCATGCTGGCGGGGCCTTCCCGCTCGATCACCGTTTCGACGATCTCGCCCTGGCGCAGATGGGCGCCGGCGACCTTCTGGCCAGCCGCCTCGATGATGGCGCGGGCGTCGTCGAGAATGGCGCGGCCCTTTTGCTGCAGCAGTTTTGCACGCTGCTCGTCGAGCGATGACAATTCCTCAAGCAGGGCTGTGCGGGCGCCAAGCGCGATTGAGCCCGAGAGATCGGATTTGCCGGCGCCCGGCTGGCGGTCGAGCACGTGCAGCAGGTCGACTTCGGCATCCATCCGCGCCGCCGCCCAGGCGGCATGGTCGCAGACGCTTTTCGAATAGGTGGACCCGTCAACGAGAGCCAGGAGTATGTTGGTCATGGTGTTTTCCTCCTCAGTGCGACATCAGCTGGTCCATGGCGCCCGGCTTGTCGTGGATGGCCAGCCGGTCGACGATGGTTTCGGATGCTTCGTTCATGCCGATGATCTCGACTTCGGCGCCGTCGCGGCGGAATTTCAAGACCGCCATGTCCAGCGCGGCGACGCTCGAGATATCCCAGATGTGGGCGCGGGAGACGTCGATGACGACCTTCTCCAGCACTTCGCGGAAATCGAAGGCCTTCATGAAGTCCTCGGCGGAGGCGAAGAACAGCTGGCCCTCGACGATGTAGGTGCGGGTGCGGCCATCTTCCGACAGCGTCGAGCGGACGCCGAACAGCTGCGCGATCTTCCAGGCGAAGAACAGGCCCGAGAGCAGCACGCCGACCAGCACGCCGATGGCGAGATTGTGGGTGAAGACGACGAACAGGACGGTGGCCAGCATCACCACCGAGGACGAGCGCGGATGGGTGCGCAAGCTCTTGATCGAGGACCAGGAGAAGGTGCCGATCGAGACCATGATCATGATCGCCACCAGGGCTGCCATCGGGATCTGAGCGACCGAATCGCCCAGAACGACGATGAAGAACAAGAGCATGGCGCCGGCAACGAAGGTCGACAGGCGGCCGCGGCCGCCGGATTTCACGTTGATGATCGACTGGCCGATCATGGCGCAGCCGGCCATGCCGCCGATGAAGCCGGTGGCGGTGTTGGCGATGCCCTGGCCGACGCATTCCATGTTGCGGTTGGACGAGGTGTCGGTGAGATCGTCGACGATCGACTGGGTCATCAGCGATTCAAGCAGGCCGACGGCTGCGACCGCCACCGAATAGGGCAGGATGATCCACAGCGTTTCGAGGTTGAGCGGAATGTCGGGGATCAGGAACACCGGCAGCGTGTCGGGCAGGGCGCCCATGTCGCCGACGGTCCTGAGGTCGAAGCCGAAGAACCAGGTAATCGCGGTGAGCACGACGATGGTGACCAGCGGCGAGGGGATGGCCGTGGTGATCAGCGGGAACAGGTAGATGATCGCGAGGCCCGCGGCGACCATGACATAGGTGAGCCAGGGCACGCCGATGAGCTCGGGCAACTGCGCCATGAAGATCAGGATCGCAAGCGCGTTGACGAAGCCGGTCATCACCGATTTCGAGACGAAGCGCATGACATAGCCAAGCCGGGCGATGCCGGCGGCAATCTGGATCAGGCCGGCGAGCACGGTGGCCGCGAGCAGGTATTCAAGCCCGTGCTCCTTGACCAGCGTGACCATCAGAACGGCGGTGGCGGCCGTGGCCGCCGAGATCATGCCCGGACGCCCGCCGACGATGGCGGTAATGACCGCAATCGAGAACGAGGCATAGAGGCCGACCTTGGGGTCGACGCCGGCGATGATCGAAAAGGCAATGGCTTCCGGGATCAGGGCAAGGGCGACGACGAGGCCCGAGAGGATGTCGCCGCGGATGTTGCCGGTCCATTGCGACGCATAGCTGTTGAACGAGATCATGGAGAGTTGGCGTCCTGTCCGGTGTAGGGATGGTTCGATGATGCTGTGCTTGCAGGAGCGGGCCAATGCAAAGGTGAACCAGGCCCGGCGTTCCTGCGTCCTGCAGGGAATATGATCCGAATTCGGATCAGCGAGAGTGCCGCCTCCTTACAGGCAGAAGCCGCGAATGCCAAGCCAAGCCTGTTCGCAGGTGCGGAAAAATGGCCGGCAAGCCTGAAATCAGGCGGTCAATTCGTGGATGGTGACGTCCGGGCAGACGGATCGGGCGATGTCGCAGAGATGGCGATGGTGGGTGAGATAGATCACCTGGCCGACGCCGGCCATGCCGGCAAACAGCCGGAAGGTTTCCTCGGCGCGGAAATCGTCGAAGGTCTCCATGATGTCGTCGGCGATGAACGGCACGGTCTGGCGGGTGGCGGCGAATTCATGGAAACCGGCGACGCGAAGCGCCAGGTAAAGCTGGAAACGGGCGCCCTTGGACATCTCGGCGGCCTGTTTGGAGGTGCCGTCGTTCTGGATGGCGATCAGCAGTTCTTTCCCCTTGTCCGGCTGTGAAGCGAGGCTTGTGTAGCGGCCGCGGCTGATGGTGCGGATGGCCTCCGAGGCGCGCTGCATCATCGAGGAGCTGTGGCGCTCGCGGTAAAGCGTCAGCGCCTGCTCCATGGCGATGACACCGGCCGACAGCCTGAGATAGCGCTCGGCGCCCTCGGCAATGGCGAGCAGGGTGGTCCTGCGGTTCTGTTCGATGCGCGCCACCGCGTCGTCGCCGCCGACGGCGTTGATCGCGTCGGAGGCGCGGGTGCGGGCGGCGAAGAGATGCTGGATTTCGGCGTCGAGCGTTTCGAGCGATGCTTCAAGCTCCTGCTTTTCCGCGTTCAGCTCATCGGCGTTTGCGGCCTCCAGCCGGGACCGGGCCTCGTCAAGCGAGGCGACGCCGAGCGCCTCGCAGAGTTCGCCCGCGATCTGGCCGGCCCGCTGGCCAAGCTGCCTGCGCTCGAGAGCCTGGTCGATCCGGAGCGCCGCGTCGGGCAGTGTGTCCGCGCCGAGCGCTTCGAGCATCTGCGCCTTGCGGGCGGCATGGGCGGCGCGGGTTTCGGATTGCTCGCGCTGCCGGGCCAGCGCCTCCTCAATCTGGCGGGTGAGATCGTTATGGCGGGCGCTGGCTTTCTCGGCCATCGCCAGCCGGTCCGCCAACTGCCGGGCGATGGCGGCAGGCGGGGTGTCGCGAGTGTCGAGGCCGGCCTCGGACGCGGTTGCCTGAAGGGCTGCGGCATAGTCGGCCTGGTCCCGCTGCATCTTGGCGATGCGGTCGGCGAGGCCGTCGCGCTCATGGATCGCGGTCGCCAGTTCGGCAAGCAGCGGCAGGGCCTCGCGCACTTCCGCGGCGGTC
>JAHJUC010000380.1 GCA_018829385.1 Alphaproteobacteria bacterium | reverse complement strand
TGGTCATGCCGATCACCGCGTGCTTGGAGGCGACATAGGGCGACAGTCCCGGAAATCCGATCAGGCCTGCGACCGAGGAGAGGTTGACGATGGTGCCGCCGCCGGATTGGAGCATGTAGCGGATTTCAGCCTGCAGGCACAGATACGTACCCTTGGCGTTGATCCGCATGATCGCATCGTAATTGGCTTCGGTCTGATCGGCGAAGGGCGCGATAGTGCCTTCGATCCCGGCATTGTTGACGGCGCAATCGAGCCGTCCGTACTGATCGACGGCCCCGGCCACCAGAGCCGCGACTTCCGCAGCGTTGGAGACATCGGCATGCTGGAACATCGCCTTTCCACCCGCCGAATGAATCATCGAAACGGTTTCTTCGCCGGCCTGCACATGGATATCCGAAACCACGACATTGGCGCCTTCGGCGGCAAACTTCAACGCTGTTGCGCGGCCGATACCGGCGCCGGATCCCGTAACAAGGGCGGTTTTTCCAGTAAACATTGCCATTTCGCTCTCCCGTGATTGCCAAGGTTACGGGGTCGACAATGGAGGCCGCCGGACGGAATTGCGTTGATCGCCATCAAACGGCTGAAAAAATCATCCGGGCCGGCGTCAAACCTGCTTCTGCAGGGCGATGGCGCCGGCCGGCGCATTGACCTTGCCGCCGGCGATGAAGAAGGCAAAGACGTCGCGAGGCTGTTTGTCGACCGTCCGCCCGGGGGCGATCATCGACAGGTCGGATGGTGCGTCACCTCCGGCATAGGTCTTAAGCCGGTTTGCCCAGAGATCGATGTCTTGAGCCGGATAGCAGGTCGCAATGTCGTCGCTGCCGCGCTGCAGCCGCGCATAGACGAAATCCGAGGTGACATCGGCCAGCATCGGGTAGGTGTCGTGATCGGCGCAGACCGCCGCTACACTGTACTTGGCCAGCAGCTCGATGAACTCCGGGGTGGAGAAACTCTCGTGCCGGGCTTCGACCACGTGGCGCAGCGCGATGCCGTCCTGCTCGGCCGGCAGGAGCGCGAGAAAGGCCGCGAAATCATCCGGCTCGAACTTCTTGGTCGGCATGAACTGCCAGAGGATCGGCCCGAGCCGGTCGCCGAGTTCGGTGATTCCCTGCGTCAGGAACTTGGTTATCGACGGCTCGGCTTCGGCCAGCACCTTCCGGTTGGTGCAGTAGCGGCTGGCCTTCAATGAAAAGACAAAGCCATCCGGCACGTCGGCCGCCCATTTGGCGAATGTCGCGGGCTTCTGGCTGCCGTAATAGGTGCCGTTGACCTCGATCGCTTGCAACTGGCTGCCCGCGTGGCGCAACTGCTTCGACTTGGGCGGTTTCGGCGGATAGAAACTCGCATCCCAGGGCTCGAACACCCAGCCGCCGATGCCGGTGCGGATTGTGCCGGAAGTGGTCAAGAGTGCCCCCTGTGCTTGCGCGATACAGCCTGTCGCTCCATGCCCGATCCGGCAATGGCGACAGAACCACACTAGCCATATTCGGGTCCGCACATCCACCCGTTTCCGCAACACAGCTCTCATCGGGAGGCTTTCAGCGGAGGCAAAAAACCGGCCGGACCAAGAGGGGCTGCAGATCCGGCCGGTGGTTACCGCAAATCGCGGTCTGGATTCGCGGTAAAACGGGTTAACCGCCGACCTTGATCTTGCGTTCGGTCTTGGCCGATCCGGGCTTCTTGGGCATGGTGACCTTGA
This sequence comes from Alphaproteobacteria bacterium, assembly GCA_018829385.1. Classification (GTDB taxonomy): domain Bacteria; phylum Pseudomonadota; class Alphaproteobacteria; order Rhizobiales; family Rhizobiaceae; genus Hoeflea. The sequence continues at coordinate 1,506 of JAHJUC010000380.1, read as the reverse complement.
GGACGCCCTTTTCGAACTTTGCGGCGATTGCGTCCTGATCGACCTGGTCGGGGACGGGGAACGAGCGATAGAACGAGCCGTAATTGCGCTCGATGACGACGCTGTGGTCCTGCTTGGATTCATGCGAGACAGTCTTCTCGCCCTTCAGCGTCAGCATGCCGTCGGAAACGGTGATGTCGACTTCCTCCTCGGACATGCCCGGAAGTTCCGCTGTCAGCGTGATTGCCTTGTCGTTCTCGGTGATATCGATGGCCGGGCGCACCGCGCCGACGGTCGTCAACGACGGAAATCCCGTCCGGGCCGCCGCCGTGGTGGCCGCGTCTCCGAAGAAACGCTCCATCATCCTGTCCATTTCCTTGCGAAAGTCATCAAACATGCCGGATGACCGTGCAGCGGGAAGGTTTTCCCTTGTGTCTGTCATGATCCTCTCCATTCAATCCCTGCTATCGTGGGATGAAGGAAAGAATGTCAGCAACCCGTCATGCTGCATTGACGGTGATCAACAAAAGCCAGGGGTGCGACCAATTGTGCGAGCGGGACTGCATGGCCGCCTGCGCAATCCCTGGCCGGCAAGGTCGTCCATTGCCTCACTCCGCCGCTTCCACCCGTTTTTGCGGGCGGCGTTCCAGCAGTTCCTTGAGGAACTGGCCGGTGTAGCTGCGCTCGATCTTGACGATGTCCTCCGGCGTGCCCTCGGCGACGATCTCGCCGCCGCCGTCGCCGCCTTCGGGGCCGAGGTCGATGACCCAGTCGGCGGTCTTGATGACTTCGAGATTGTGCTCGATGACCACCACCGAATTGCCCTGGTCGACCAGTTCGTGCAGCACTTCCAGAAGCTTGGCGACGTCGTGGAAATGCAGGCCGGTGGTCGGCTCGTCGAGGATGTAGAGCGTGCGGCCGGTTGAGCGCTTCGACAGTTCCTTGGCGAGCTTGACCCGCTGGGCCTCGCCGCCCGACAGCGTGGTGGCCTGCTGGCCGACCTTGATGTAGCCGAGGCCGACGCCCTCAAGCGCCTGCAGCTTGTCGCGCACGGCGGGGACGGCTGCGAAGAACTCGACGCCTTCCTCCACCGTCATGTCGAGCACGTCGGCGATCGACTTGCCCTTGAAGGTGACGTCGAGCGTCTCGCGGTTGTAGCGCTTGCCGTGGCAGACGTCGCAGGTGACGTAGACGTCGGGAAGGAAGTGCATCTCGATCTTGATGACGCCGTCGCCCTGGCAGGCCTCGCAGCGGCCTCCCTTGACGTTGAACGAGAAGCGTCCGGGCTGGTAGCCGCGCGCCTTGGCCTCCGGCAGGCCCGCGAACCAGTCGCGGATCGGGGTGAAGGCGCCGGTATAGGTGGCGGGATTGGAGCGCGGGGTGCGACCGATCGGCGACTGGTCGATGTCGATGACCTTGTCGATGTGCTCGAAGCCGTCGATGCGGTCGTGCTCGGCCGGGTTTTCGCGCGCGCCCATCACCCGGCGCGCCGCCGCCTTGTAGAGCGTCTCGATCAGGAAGGTGGAC
>JAHJUC010000379.1 GCA_018829385.1 Alphaproteobacteria bacterium | reverse complement strand
GCATCCTTGCCACAACCAGTGGAAACCGGCGCCCACCGCGCCTCCATCTGCGCCGTTGCGGCGGCACAGGCCGACTGGGCCGCCATCGATGCAGTCACCTGGGAACTGGCCAGGCGCCATGAACCGGCGGCGGATGATCTGGTTGTCTTTGCAGGAACGCCTGAAACGCCGGCCTTGCCACTGATCACAAGCGCTGCAAATGCCGGACGCGCCGGCATCATCGCCGACGCCGTCGAGGCGGCCATCCGGGATCTGGATGATGACGTTCGCGATGCGCTGTTTATTACCGGATTAATGCGTTTCAAGCCGGAGGACTATGCGCCATTGGCACGGCCGCTGCTGGTGCGACGGGCGTTTCCCACCCACGGATGATCTTGTCGGCTGCCCGATCGGTGCTGCGCCCGCCCCAGATCAGCGTTCGGTCAGCTTGAGCTCGATGCGGCGGTTGGTGGCGCGGTCGGCGTCGGTGTCGCCTTCGGCTATCGGCTGGAACTCGCCGAAGCCTGCTGCCACCAGGCGGTTGGCAGGCACACCCTCGCCGATCAGGTACTTGACCACAGATGTCGCGCGGGCGCTGGAAAGCTCCCAGTTGTCGGCGTAGCGCCCTGTCCCCGACAGCGGCACGTTGTCCGTGTGGCCATCGACGCGCAGCACCCAGTTGATTTCCTCGGGGATCTCGCGGGCAAGCTCGATGATCGCGGCTGCGAGCTTGGCCATCTGCTCCTTGCCCGCGGGATTGAGCTCGTTGCCGCCTGACGGGAACAGCACTTCCGACTGGAACACGAACCGGTCGCCCACCACCCGCACGTCCTCGCGGCTCGCCAGGATCTCGCGCAGGCGGCCAAAGAAATCGGACCGGTAGCGATTGAGCTCCTGCACCCGCTGGGCCAGTGCGACATTCAGCCGGCGGCCAAGATCGGCGATCTTCGCCTGGGTTTCCCGGTCCTTGCTTTCGGAAACCTCGAGCGCGTCTTCAAGCGCGCCGAGCTGGGTCCTGAGTGCTGCGATCTGCTGATTGAGCAGATCAACCTGGTTCAGCGCCCGCTGCGAGACCTTCTTCTCCGCATCAAGCGTTTCCGACAGAGTGCCGATCCTGGCTTCCGCAGCCGCACTTGCACCCGAACCGCTGGCCAGCAGTTCCTGCAACCGCGACCGGTCGGATTCCGATTCCGACAGCGACGCCTGCAGATTTGCCAGCGTGTCCTCGAGGTCCTGTTTGCCCGAGCGCTCGAGCGCCAGCAGCTGTGTCAATTCATTGATCTGGCTGTTGAGCCGGTTGAGCACCTGGTCGCGGCCCGATATCTCGCGCGATAGGAAAAACTGCGCCAGCACGAACACGGTGAGCAGGAACATGATCGCCAGCAGCAATGTCGACAGCGCATCGACAAATCCCGGCCAGTAATCGACCGTCCGCTCCCGCCGCCGGTTTCGTGCCAGCGCCATCGCTTATTTTTCCCCGATCTTGTCGCTGAGCTTGTCGAGTGTCTCGCGCATCCGCCGCGATTCCACCTGCTGCGCCTCGATCCAGTCCCTTAGCATCTGCTGCTCGTTGCGCATGTTCTTGACCAGGCCCTGGATACCCTCGGCAAGGCTTGCCATCGCCGCCGTGGTGCGCGGCGTCATGCCGGACTCCTGCGACATTTTCTGCATCCGCTCGGACAGCATCCGGATCTCTTCGGTCGTTCCGGCGCTTTCAGCCGGCATCACCATGCCGGAATCGAGATCCGTCATCGTCGACAGCCAGTTTTCGAGCTCGGTGTAGAACCGGTTCTGCGCGCGGCCTGCCTGCAGGTCGAGAAACCCCAGAACCAGCGATCCGGCCAGACCGAACAGCGAGGACGAAAACGCCGTTCCCATGCCATCGAGCGGCGCCGACAGCCCGCTCTTCAGCGTCGACAGCACGTCTTCGGTTCCGCCGCTTCCCGGATCAAGCGACTGGATCACCTGGTTGATCGAGCCGATGGTGCCAAGCAGGCCCCAGAACGTACCGAGCAGCCCGAGGAACACGAGAAGGCCGATGAGATAACGCGATGTATCGCGCGATTCGTCGAGCCTGGTGCCGATCGAATCGAGAATGGAGCGCAGCGAGGAGGTAGACAGCGCCATTTCCTGGCGGCGGCCGATCAGCGCCCGCATCGGCGCCAGCAGCACCGGATCGCGCCCCACCTTCTCGGCATCGCCGGTGGCCCGGAGCGAATTGACCCAGCGCACTTCCGGACGAAGCCTGAGCACGTGGGTGAACACCAGGAGCACGCCAACGGCCAAAACCCCGACAATCAGCCCGTTGAGGCCGGGATTGGCGAGAAAAGCCGTCTGGATCTGCCGGTAGAGGATGGCTGCGACGAACCCGGAGAGGATGAGAAAGATCATCATGCTCCAGAAGAACACCAGCGGACTGGAGAGCTTGTGCGGGTCCGCACCGCTGCCGTCTTCGGAGATACCCCAACCAGACAATGTCAGTTTCGCCATGCGTTGTCCGTCCCGGCCTTTATCCCAAATCAAAAGATCAGGCGGAGACTAACCGATAATATGGCGGAAATGAAAGCACGCTTTCAAAACAACGTCATGAGATCGGGATCAGGCCTTCGGAACCGGGCGCTGGACGAGCTCGAGAAGGCCCTTGAGGATGTATTCATTGCCGGCCGCGATGGAGCGAGTGCCGAACATGTCGGTCCCGCCGGTGGTGTCGGAGACAAATCCGCCGGCTTCGCGAATCAGGATGATGCCGGCCGCCATGTCCCAGGGCTCGAGCGGTGTTTCCCAGAAACCGTCGAGCCGGCCCGCCGCGACGTAGGCCAGATCCAGCGCCGCCGCTCCCATGCGGCGGATGCCCGCGCATTCGCCCATTACATGACGCAGCTCGACCAGGAACTTGCCGTGATGGCCGCGCCCCAGATGCGGCACGCCGGTGCCGATCACCGCGTCCGACATCGCCTTGCGGCCCGCAACCCTCAAACGGCGGTCATTGAGGAATGCCCCGCCGCCGCGTTCGGCCGTGTAGAGTTCGTCCGTGGACGGATTGTAGATGACGCCGGCAACGATCTCGCCATTGCGCTCAAGCGCGATCGAGACCGCGAAATGCGGCATGCCGTGCAGGAAGTTGGTGGTGCCGTCCAGCGGATCGACGATCCAGCGATGGGCGCCGTCGGTGCCTTTTTCCTCAACGCTTTCCTCCCCCATGAAGCCATAGGTCGGACGCGCGCGCATCAGTTCGGTCTTGATGATGGTTTCGGCCTTGCGGTCCGCCTGGCTGACATAGTCGCCCGGTCCCTTGAGCGAAACCTGCAGGTTCTGCACTTCGCCGAAATCGCGCGCAAGCGAGCGACCGGCCTTGAGCGCCGACTGGACCATTACATTGAGAAGGGCTGAACGCGCCATCTGTCTTATTCCTTGGTGTCGGCAGCGCGACGGATGAACGCGCCACAGGCCGGTGTCTCAACGCTCCGGGCGGAGCTTGGTCTTGCAAGCCGGGTTAGTCTGCGCGGCGCAGGTAGGTCAGCTCGTTGGTGTCCACGATCACCCGTTCGCCAGCCGAAATGAACGGCGGAACGAGAATGCGCACGCCATTTTCGAGAATTGCGGGCTTGTAGGAGGAAGCTGCCGTCTGGCCCTTGACCACCGGATCGGCCTCGGCGATCGCCAGTGTCACGTGATCGGGCAGCGCGATGCCGATCGGCCGCTCGTCATAAAGCTCGACAGTCACCATCATGCCGTCCTGCAGGAAGGCGCGGCGGTCGCCAACGAAGTCCTTCTGCAGTTCCAGTTGCTCATAGCTTTCCAGATCCATGAACACCAGCGCTTCACCCTGCTCGTAGAGGAACTGGAAGTCCTTCTGCTCAAGCCGGATGCGCTCGACGGTTTCCGATGCCCGGAACCGCTCGTTGAGCTTGGTGCCGTCAATGAGATTCTTCATCTCGACCTGGTTGAAGGCGCCGCCCTTGCCGGGCTTGACCGCATTGGTCTTCACCACTGCCCACAGGCCGCCATTGTGCTCAAGCACGTTGCCGGGGCGAATTTCATTTCCGTTGATTTTCATGAGAGCGTTCCGCGTCAAGCTTTGTCCGGGCCCGGTTTTCGGCCCCGCTTGGCGGCTTCAAGACCACAAATGGCGCAGCTTTTCAAGTCTGCGCCTTTGGTCAACGGCGTCATTGCGGTGAATCAGCGCTTGCCGAACTTGTTTGCGGCCTCGATCGCCTGTTTTTGCTCTTCTTCGGTCAGTCCCTGGTAGAAATCATCAAGTCCCCGGTCGTCAAATCCGGCCCGCCGCGACAGGATATACCATTTGGCTGCTTCGACCGGATCGCCCTTCGTGCCGATCGCATTGATATGCAGGATCGCCATCCTGTTCTGCGCCACCACGTTTCCGCGTGTTGCAGCGACCTGCATCCAGCGAAATCCGGCCTCGTAGTCCTTTGGACCGCCGACCCCTTCGATCAGCCAGATTGCATAGTCCAGTTGCGCGGTGTCATATCCCGCACGCGCCGCCTTCTCCATGAACTCGCGCGCCCGGGCGCGTTTTTCGTCGGCAACACCATCGGTGGTGTTGTAGATCACAGCCAGCGCGTACTGGGCATCGGCAACGCCCTGTTCGGCCGCCTTTTCGAAATAGGGCAACGCCTCGAGCACACCCGCATCGCCGGGCTTCTGCGCGACCAGTATCTGCGCGTGATTGAACTGGGCGAACGCGTTGCCGGCATCGGCCGCCTTCTTCATCAGCTCTTCGGCCTTGGCCCTGTCGGGCTCCACATACTTGCCTTCGAGCAGCATCAGCCCGTACTTGAACTGTGCCGAAGCATCGCCGGCCTCGGCGGCCTGCTTGTACCAGAAGGCTGCGTCATCCATGTTGCGCGCAACGCCCAGGCCTGCGGCAAAAAGCTCCGCCAGCAGGGTCTGCGCGGCGGGATCGCCAAGCTGCGCCCGCGGCAGCGCCAGTTCCATTGCGGTGAGATAATACCCGCGCTGAAACGCCCCGAAGGCCCGTACCGTGGCATCCGCGGGCGTCTTGACGTCCTTGGCATCGGCCGCCGCTGCGGTCTCGCCGCCGGCAGTCTGGGCAGCCGAAGGCCCGCCGGCAAGCGCCAGCAACAATGCAAACGGCAGCATTCCGGATGATCGGCAAAGCATGGAAACCATCCTGCGGCAGGTCAGAACGACACGGTCGGACATTTCAATCATTATCGGCCTAACCGTGGCGCTTTTTCGTCAAGAACGGCATTGATTTCGGCAACGATGCGCGCGGCATTGGCGGGATCGGCGAAGACCGCTTTTCCGAAGGCGATGAACTCGGCCCTGGTTTGCGCCATTTCTTCGACAAAGGCGATGCTCGTCCCGCCCATCAGCACGCAAGGGATCTCGATCATGTCGGCCCACCATTCCGCCAGCGCGATGTTCTTCGAGTGCGGCTCGGGCTTGATGTCGCCATCGACCGATCCGAAGATCACGTAATCCGGCTGCGCCTCGCCGATCGACAACGCGGCGTGGCGCTCCCGCGCGTTTCCGCCGCCGACGATCAGCCCCGGAGCATATTTGGCAACGGCTTCGGCCATGGCCGTGGGTCCCGCTTCGATGTGCAGCCCATCGGGCCGCACCCGGCCGGCGACCCTTGTATCGCCGGCGACGAGTGCAGCAGCACCGGCAGCCTGAATGACCGGAACCAGGGCCTCGCACCGCTTCTGGAAGCTCTTCTCGTCCAGCTCATGCTGCGGAATGATGACGGAAGCCACATCGCCGCCGCGAAGCGCATCGCCTGTCAGCTTAGCCAGTTGAGCAGCATCTGCGATATCCGGTGTCACGAGAACGAGACGGCAACGATCGATCGGGTCAGTCATGAGAATTCCTGTCAGGGCCGGCGCGGAAAGCCGATATGGCCAATTTGCTCCAAACGGGATAGACCGGCGCGACACAAGGATCAACCGCCCCGATGATGACTGACCCGTTCTTCTACGCCGCCGCCATTCCGGCGGTGATCATGGTAGGCCTGTCCAAGGGTGGTTTCGGAGGCGCCATGGCATTGCTCGGGGTGCCGCTGATGGCACTGGCGATTTCACCGGTTCAGGCCGCTGCCATCCTGCTGCCGATCCTGATCGTCATGGACATGGTCAGCCTCTGGACCTGGCGCGGCAACAGCGACAGCAAGACGCTTGTCATCATGCTGCCCGGCGCCTTGATCGGGATCGCCATCGGATGGGCCACCGCCGCCTGGGTCACCGCGCCGATGGTGAGGCTGATCGTCGGAGCCGTGGCGCTCTGGTTTGTCTTGCGCTACGTGGCACAGAAGTTTGCATCCGCTCGCAACGGCGCCGCGCCGGCCCTGCACGGACACCGTCCGGTCGAGGGCACACTTTGGGGCGCTCTCGCCGGCTTTACCAGCTTCGTCTCCCACGCCGGCGGGCCGCCCTACCAGATCTACACCTTGCCGCTGCGCCAGGATCCAAAGACCTACACCGGGACCAGCGTTCGCTTCTTCGCCATCATCAATGCAATCAAGCTGGTGCCCTATTTTGCGCTCGGCCAGTTCGACATGACCAATCTCTCCACCTCGCTGGTGCTGGCGCCGCTGGCGCCGGTGGCGACCCTGGCCGGGGCATTCATCGTAAGGCGCATGAAACCCGACATTTTCTACCCGTTCATGTACGTGATGGTGTTCTTTACCGCGTTGAAACTGATCTGGGATGGTGCGGTTCACCTAATGGCGTGATGACAAGGCGCTGTTCTGGTGATTTGATGCTCTATTGTCTCAGACAAGATGCATTGGAACCCGACCTTGAGCGCCAATCCCTACGAAACCGATCTCGACCGCAATCCGGCCAACTACCAGCCGCTGACGCCGCTGGCGCATCTTGAGCGCGCGGCGCTGATCCATCCGGATCACGTGGCCATCATCCATGGCGCCATGCGCGTGAGCTATCGCGAATTCCTCGAACGCTCGCGCCAACTGGCCAATGCCCTGAAGGGGCTCGGAATTACGAAGGGAGATACCGTTTCGGTGATGCTGTCGAACACACCGGCGATGCTCGAGGCCCATCACGGCGTGCCGATGATCGGGGCGGTGCTGCATTCCATCAACACCCGGCTCGATGCACAGGCAATTGCGTTTCAGCTTGATCACGCCGACTGCAAGGTCCTG
>JAHJUC010000378.1 GCA_018829385.1 Alphaproteobacteria bacterium | reverse complement strand
GGGAAAGCGCTTGGCCGCGCCGCGCTGGGCGCGCTCGAGCAGGGCGAAACTCAGCGCCACGACCAGCAGGCACAGCGCCAGCTGCGAGGCGGCCATGCGGTCGCCCATCGAGAACCAGGCCGAGTAGATGCCGGTGGCGAAGGTCTGCACGCCGAAATGCGCCACGGTGCCGAAATCGGCGATGGTTTCCATCAGTGCCAGGATGACGCCGCCGGCAATGGCGGGCCGCGCCATCGGCAGGCTGACGCGCCAGAAGGCGGACCAGGGCGTGTGCCCAAGCGTGCGGGCGGCGAAATAGGCGGTCGGCGACTGCTTGAGGAAGGCTGCGCGGGCGAGCAGGTAGACGTAAGGGTAGAGCACGAAGATCAGCATGGCCGCGGCGCCGCCGAGCGAGCGGACTTCGGGGAACCAGTAGTCCTGCGGCCCCCATCCGGTTATGGCGCGCAGGGCCGTCTGCACAGCACCTGGATGATCGAGCAGGTCGGTATAGGCATAGGCCAGAACATAGGCGGGGAAGGCCAGCGGCAGCGCCAGCACGATCTCGAAGGTGCGGCGGAAGGGGAAGGAGCAGGTGGTGACCAGCCAGGCGGTCGAGGTGCCGACGATTGCGGTGCCGATGCCCACCAGCACCACCAGCTCGACCGTGGTCCAGGCATAGCGGGGCAGCACCGTCGCCATCAGGCTGTTCCAGGTGTCGAGCGTGCCCGACACCGCCGCGAACGCCACCGCGACAATCGGCGCGAGGCAAAGCAGGGAGACGATCCAGGCTGCGGTCTTGAGTGCGCGTTCGCCCACGGGCGGGGTCTTCCTTTGCATCTGGTCTCGCGCCGGCATGGCGCAAGTCAAAGCGGTTTGCCATGTCGACGCCGCATGGACCATCCGGTGTTTGACAGCCGGCGGCGGCTCGGTCAAAGATTGTGGAGTAATTCATACAGGTTTTAGCGTCAACTGGCAGCCCGGACTGGCGGCGGCGCGCGAGTGTCGAGAACGTCGATGATTGTCTGCCAGTGCAACCTTGTGTCGAAAGGCGAGATCGAGGCTGCGGTCGAAAAACTGCTCGCCGATGATCCCTGGCAACTGATCGTGCCGTCGAAAGTCTACCATGCAATGCGGATCCGCGGCCGCTGCTGCGGCTGTTTTCCCGACGTGGTGGAGATCATCGGCGAGGTTACCGCGCGGGTGAGAAACGGCACGGCCTAGGTGGTCGAGACGAGGCTGCGGCAATGGCGACGCATTGACGCGTCGGCGGCCAATGCTTAAGTCAATCGGGCAAACCGAATTCCGGCGCGCCAACCGATGCGCGCCTCGTTTCAAAGGCAGCTGACGTCATGGATCTTCGCCCAGTCACCCCAACCTATTCCGTCGCAGGACAGATTTCCGTCGAGGATCTGGCCGCCATCAAGCAGGCCGGTTTCCAGTCGATCGTCTGCCACCGCCCCGATGGCGAGGCACCCGACCAGCCGAGCTTTGCCAGCATCAAGCAGGCGGCCGAAGCGATGGGGATCGAAGCCCGCCACATCCCGGTCGGACCGATGGGCGTGACCGCCGACGCGGTGCGGGAAATGGTCGACGCGATCGAGGAAATGCCGCAGCCGATGCTCGGCTATTGCCGCTCCGGCGCGCGTTCGACGGCGATCTTCCAGCACACGGCGCATATGCGCAACTGAGGCGGTGGCAGGCTTGAGGCCCGGTGCCGGATGAGGGCCGAGTGATGGACGCCGGCCGGAAAACGGCTGGCCGCGGGGGGACGCATGCGCATCGAAGATCTCGGCAAGCCACCGTTCAACCTTGACGCCCCGGCAACCAGCTGGGTGCGGCAGACGCTTGAGGCGCTCAGCCCCGGCGAGCGGCTCCGGCAGCTGTTCAATCTCCTCTCGGTGGGCGACGATCCCGAGGCGATCGCCAGGGTTCAGGCGTTCCGGCCCGGCGGGATCACCCGGATGCGCGGCGGCGACATCGCGCACGAGCGGGCCGTCATCGAGGATTTCAACGCCAAGGCCCGGGTGCCGCTGCTGGTGTCAGCCGATCTCGAAGGCAGCCGGATGAGCCTCAAGGGTGGCGCCGAGTGGCCCAACCCGCTGGCGCTGGCGGCGATCGACGATCTCGAGGTGACCGAGACCGTCAGCCGGATGATGGCGGAAGAGGCGCGCGCCGCCGGTATCAACTGGAGTTTTACGCCGGTTCTCGACATCAATGCCGCCTGGCGCAGCCCGATCGTCGCCACCCGCGGCTTCGGCTCGGACCCGGAGGTGATCGCGCGGCACGCGCTGACCCAGATGCGGGTGTTCCAGCGCCACGGCATCGCATCCGCCGTCAAGCACTGGCCGGGCGAGGGCCATGACGACCGCGACCAGCACCTTGTCACCACGATCAATCCGCTGTCGATGGACGAGTGGGAAGCAAGCTTCGGGCGGCTCTATCGCGGCGCGATCGAGGCCGGGGTGATGTCGGTGATGTCGGCGCATATCGCGCTGCCCGCCTTCGTGCGCGAAGAGATGGGCGACAGCGCGGGCGTCGAGGCGTTCCGGCCGGCCTCGATCAGCCGGGCTCTGAACGAGGAGCTGCTGCGCAAGCGGCTCGGCTTCAACGGCCTGATCGTTTCTGACGCCACCGCCATGGCGGGGCTCGGGGCCTGGTCGAAGCGCTCGGAGCATCTTCCCGAAGTCATCGCCTCGGGATGCGATGTCATCCTGTTCTCGAACGATCCCGAACAGGACCTGCGCTATCTCGAAGCAGCGCTTGCCGACGGACGGCTGACCCGGGAGCGGGTCGACGAGGCGGTGACGCGCCAGCTCGGCCTGAAGGCGGCGCTCGGTCTGCATGCGCCGGGGGAATTACTGGCAAGAAACGATCCAACGGAGGCGCGCGGCTACGCGGCCAAGGTGGCGCGGCGGGCGCCGACGCTGGTCAAGGACGTGCAGAAAACCTTGCCGCTCGATCGCGGAACGCACAAAAGGGTGCTGGTGATTTCCGGCGGCATCGTGTTCCCGTTCCTGCCCGAGCCGCTGCCTTTCGCGCTGCCGGACATGCTTGCCGAAAAGGGCTTCGAGATCACGATGTACGAGCCGGGGATGGGGGGCGGGCCGGACCGGTTCGACCTGATCCTCTATCTGTTCGGCGACGAGACGTTGCTCACGCGCGGGCGGATCTTTCTCGACTGGCTAGGGCTGACCGGGCATTTCGGTGAAGCGATGGCGCGGCACTGGCACGAGATCCCCACCGTGATGATCTCGTTCGGCTACCCCTACCTGCTTTACGATGCGCCGCGGGCGCCGACTTATATCAACGCCTATTCGACGACGGAGACCATGCAGCGCGCGGTGGCTGATTTGCTGACCGGCGAGGGAGAGTGGAACCGCAACAATCCGGTGGACCCGTTCTGCGGGCTCGAAGACGCGCGCTACTGAATTCAGCCCGGCGCCCGGGCCTCGGCTTCGCGCCGAGCGCGGTTGCCGCGCTGCCATCTCAGAAACCCGCGATAGGCTGCTTCCGCCACCTGCCGCAAACCGGGGGTGCGGAAGACGAAGGCCAACCGGTTGAACAGCGGCAACCGGTCCCATGTTGCCGCGAAGGCGTCGACGCCAATCAGCCACGGGCCCTGACCTTCGCGGGCATGAAACCGCCCGAGCAAATCCGACCGGCTCTTGTCCTGCGGCAACTCGCTGTCGGCCAAATCAACAATGTCGATCCACGCGATGCGCCCTTTACGATCGACCTTGCGGTAGAACGCTACTTCCTGGCGGCACACCGGGCAGTCGCCGTCATACCAGACCGAAAGCGGGATTGCGGGTCGTGAGTTGTTCATAGCCGGCAATCTGGTGCGGTGAGCGGCCGGGACAAGGGGCGATTGGCCGCGGGTGTGGTTGCCGCAGCTCTCAAACCCGCCCCCACCGGAGCCTTCGCCCGATCCTGAGGCGGGCTTCGATGCCGGGATGTCCGGTCAGGTTTCGTCCCTGGCCGCGAGGAGCGCCTCGAGTTCGGCAATGCGGGCATCGCGCTTCGCGAGTACGCGGGCGACATCGTCGGCCTCGAATCGCTGCGGAATGTGCTGCGGGCAATTGACATCCCATGCCTCGACCTCGAACAGCACGACCTGCTCGGGCCTGGCCCGGTAGCCTTCGGGCATCAGGCGGGAGAGCAGCTCGGACGTTGCCTCCACCATTTTCGCCGTGCCCCAGATCTTGATGCGCCGTTGCAGGGCGTAATCGATCAGGAAGATGAAGGCCTTCGGATTGTCTTCCAGATTGCCCTGGCTGATGAACTGGCGGTTGCCCCTGTAATCGGTGAAACCGAGCGTGTGGCGATCGAGCACCCGCAAAAAGCCCGGCGGGCCGCCGCGATGCTGGACATAGGGCTGGCCCTCGGAGTTGGCGGTGGCGAGGAAGAAGCTCCTTGTGTGCTCGACGAAGGCTGCGAGGTCCGGATCGATCTCCGTCTGCCAGCCGCCGCGCTGCTCCATTCCGGCATAAGCGGCGCGGGACCCCTTGCGGCTCTGGATGGCCTTGACGGTCGGCGTGAAGGCGATGTCGCTGGATGGTCTCGATCCGGGTTTCATGATGTCCTCACAACTTTCTCACAGGCCAAGCTGGCTCAGGCCGGGATGATCATCCGGGCGGCGTCCCATGGACCAGTCGAACAGGCGATCGGCTGGCTTGATCGGGAGGTCGTTGATCGAAGCGATGCGCAGCCGCATCAGCCCGTGGGCGTCGAACTCCCAGTTCTCGTTGCCGAAGCTCCGGTACCACTGGCCGCTGTCATCGCACCATTCATAGGCAAAGCGGACGGCGATGCGGATCTCGTGGAAGGCCCAGACTTCCTTGATCAGCCTGTATTCGAGTTCCCGCGCCCATTTCCGGGTCAGGAATTCGACGATTGCCGGACGCCCGGTCAGGAATTCTGCGCGGTTGCGCCATCGGCTGTCTGGCGTATAGGCGAGCGAGACGCGTTCCGGGTCGCGGCTGTTCCAGGCGTCCTCGGCCAGGCGGGCCTTCTGCGCAGCGGTTTGAGCGGTGAATGGCGGCAGGGGCGGGCGGGCAGTTTCCGGTGTCGACATGATTGAGTCTTTCAAGGTGAAGGGGGCGCCATGACTGACGCCCCTGGGTCCAAAATTCAGGCGGCCTGGGTCACCGGCACGACGGGGAAATCGACCTCCGTCCCGAACACCTCGTTGATGTAGTTGGTCAGCGTGTTGAGCGCGACATGGGCGACGATCTCGACGATCTC
>JAHJUC010000041.1 GCA_018829385.1 Alphaproteobacteria bacterium | reverse complement strand
GGTGATCAAGCGGCTATTGAAAACCGGACCGCGCGTGCTGTCGACCGGAGGCGGGGCATTCATGAACGACACCACCCGTGCGATGGTGCTGGCCAATGGATTGTCGGTCTGGCTGAAAGCGGATCTCGATGTGTTGTGGACACGGGTTTCGAAGCGGGACTCGCGGCCGTTGCTGAAGACCGCCAATCCCAGGCAAACGCTTTCGGACCTCTTGGACCTGAGATACCCGGTCTATGCCAAGGCTGACGTGACCGTTCAGTCGCGGGATGACGACAAGGAAATTATTGCCGCTGAAACGGTCATGGCCATTGCGCGGCTGGACAGCGGCCAGGAAACGGTGCCGAGATCATGAACCAGACCCTTCCCCGTGAAACCGTTCGCGTCGAGCTCGGCGAGCGCGGCTATGACATCGTGATCGGTCCCGGATTGATTGCCCGGGCGGGTGCCGAGATTGCGGCGCGCAAGCCCGGTGTCCGGTGTGCCGTCGTGACGGATCGCAATGTGGCCGAGGCGCATCTCGACGCGCTTCTCGAGAGCCTTGCCGCCGGCGGCATCGAGGCGGCTCCCCTGGTGCTGGAGCCGGGAGAAAAAACCAAGCGGTTCGATGAACTCATAAGGGTTTGCGACCATGTTCTGGGCGCCCGGCTGGAGCGCGGCGACGCAGTATTGGCGCTGGGCGGCGGCGTGATCGGTGACCTTGCCGGTTTTGCGGCGGGGATCGTCCGGCGTGGCATGGGCTTCATCCAGGTGCCGACCAGCCTGCTGGCGCAGGTGGATTCGTCGGTCGGCGGCAAGACCGGGATCAATTCCTCTCACGGCAAGAACCTGATCGGGGTGTTTCACCAGCCAGACCTGGTGCTGGCCGATACCGACGTGCTCGATACCTTGCCGATCAGGGAGTTCCGGGCAGGCTATGCCGAGGTGGCGAAATATGGCCTGATCGACCGGCCCGAATTCTTCGCCTGGCTCGAGCAGAACTGGCGCGAGGTGTTTTCCGGCGGGCCGGCGCGGATCAGGGCAATCGCCACCGGTTGCCAGGCGAAGGCCGATGTGGTGGCCGCGGATGAACGGGAACACGGTGCGCGGGCCTTGCTCAATCTCGGCCATACGTTCGGCCACGCACTGGAGGCGGCGACCGGTTACGACGGACGGCGGCTGGTGCATGGCGAGGGCGTGGCGATCGGCATAGTGCTGGCGCACGAGTTCTCTGCCCGGATGAACCTTGCGAGCCCTGATGACGCGGCGCGGGTCCGGCGCCATCTCCACGAGGTTGGCTTGCCGACACGCATGTCGGATATTGAAGGTGAGCTGCCGGCGACCGATATACTGATGAAACACATCGCGCAGGACAAGAAGGTCCGGCGCGGTGCGTTGACCTTTATCCTGACGCGCGGCATCGGCCAGTCCTTTGTTGCCGACGACGTGCCGGCGGATGAAGTGTTTCGGTTCCTTGAGGAAAAGCGGGCATCATGATCCTTCAAACAATAGGCGCAATCGTTAGCGAGCATGGGTTGACCATCGTGGCTATCCTGGCACTGATCGGATTGTCGGGTTTCTTTTCCGGTTCGGAAACGGCATTGACCGCGGCATCGCGCGCACGCATGCACTCGCTCGAGACCAATGGCGACGCGCGCGCAGCCACCGTCAATACGCTGATCGAACGCAAGGACAGGCTGATCGGGGCGCTGCTGATCGGCAACAACCTGGTCAACATCCTGGCTTCGGCGCTGGCAACCAGCGTGCTGTTGTCGATCTTCGGCGATTCGGGCGTCGCGGTCGCGACGCTGACCATGACGCTGCTGCTGGTGATCTTCGCCGAAGTGCTGCCGAAGAGCTGGGCGATCTCGACCCCGGACCGGTTTGCGATGGCGGTCGCGGGCGTGGTCAAGGCCTTCGTCGTGGTGGTCGGTCCGCTGTCGAGCTTCGTCAACTGGATCGTTCGCCACATCATGTCGCTGTTCGGCGTCACCTTTGCGTCCGAAACCTCGATGCTGTCGGCGCATGAAGAGATCCGCGGCGCGGTGGATCTGCTGCATCGCGAGGGTTCCGTGGTCAAGGCGGACCGCGACCGGCTGGGCGGTGTATTGGATCTCGGCGAGCTTGAGGTCTCGGACTTGATGATTCACCGCACCTCGATGCGCATGCTCAACGCGGACGAGACGCCGGAAGCCAATGTCCGGGCCGTGCTCGAAAGCCCCTATACGAGAATGCCGATCTGGCGCGGCTCTACCGACAACATCATCGGCATCGTTCACGCCAAGGATGTGCTCAGGGTGCTTGCGGAAGTCTCCAACGAGCCACAGCGCATGGATGTGGTCAAGATCGCCCAGAAACCTTGGTTCGTGCCTGACACGACCAGTGTGCCCGACCAGCTCAACGCGTTCCTGCGACGCAAGGCCCACATTGCCATCGTCGTGGACGAGTATGGCGAGGTTGAAGGGCTGGTGACGCTCGAGGATATCCTGGAAGAGATTGTCGGCGACATCACGGACGAGCATGACACCGAGGTTCAGGGCGTCCGGCAGGAGGCTGACGGCTCGATCGTCGTTGACGGATCGGTGCCGATTCGCGATCTCAACCGGGCGCTCGACTGGTCACTGCCGGATGACGAGGCGACGACCGTGGCGGGTCTTGTGATTCATGAATCGCAGACGATCCCCGAGGAGAAGCAGGCGTTCACCTTCCATGGCAAGCGTTTCATCGTGATGAAGCGGGAGCGCAACAGGATCACCCGGCTGAGGATCCGGCCGATGGACAAGGCGTGATGCCTTCCATGTCTCGCCGCCGGCAGACCGGCCGCGAGAGAGCCGGAGGGGCTACCAGCGGGTCGGTTCGCCCGGGGCTGACGCTTCGACCGCCATGGCATGCAGCCCGCCATCGAGTTCGTCCTTGAGCAATTCGTTGACGGCGCGGTGGCGCTCGATGCGGCTCATGCCAGAGAATGCCGGCGAGACGATGCGGATGCGGAAATGGGTCTCGCCGGTGCCGTCGAAAGCATCATGATGATCGCTGCCTGAATGGTGATGCCCGGCGTGCAGGTGGCTTTCATTGATCACCACCAGCCGTTCAGGCGCGAATTTTTCTGTCAGAGCGGTTTCGATGCGGTTCTGGCGGGACATGAAGGTGCTCCTGGGCTATCGTGCGCGGTCACAATTTTCGGCTGTTGCGATTTGCGTGGTGGCATTCGAAGTCGAGACGGGGTACGCAGCTTGAATCACCCCTGTCAATCCTTGTTCGGTAACCTGTAGAGCACCATAATTGTCGATATGAAACTGGATTCCAAATATTTTGACCGCATCCGGGTCCGCCGCAAGGGCGCACGACCGGCCGAGCCCACGGCGCCGGAATGCCAGTGGGACGGGTGCACCAAGCCCGGCACGCACCGCGCACCGGTCGGCCGCGATGCCGAAGGGCAGTACTTCATGTTCTGCGTTGACCATGCGCGCGAGTACAACAAGGGCTACAATTACTTTTCGGGACTCTCCGACGGCGAGATCGCGCGCTACCAGAAGGAAGCGCTGACCGGGCATCGGCCGACCTGGAAGATGGGCGTTGACCGTTCGGCGGCGAGCGGGCCGACGCAATCGACTGCGAAATCCGGCTCCGCCGGAGCCCAGGCACGGATGCGCGATCCGCACGGCTTCTTCAACGAAACCCGTCCCAACCGGCCGGTTCGCGCCCGCAAGGTCAAGTCGCTCGAGTCAAAGGCGTTCGATACGCTTGGCCTGGCCGCAAATGCGACATCGGCCGAGATCAAGACCCGTTACAAGGATCTGGTCAAACAACACCATCCCGACGCCAATGGCGGCGACCGCGGTTCGGAAGACCGTTTTCGCGCCGTCATCCAGGCCTACCAATTGTTAAAGCAGTCTGGTTTCTGCTAAGCGAACAGTCTAAAGCAGGATCGGACAGGAGAGACGGCCCGCGGGCTTTTTGAGCCAGGCCTTGGAGACATGATGAGCAAGATCGACCTCGACATCACCAACCTGCCAGACACCACCGTGAACGTGCGTGAGGTGTTCGGCATCGATTCGGACATCACTGTCCCGGCCTACAAGGAGCGGGACGCCTATGTGCCCGACCTTGATCCGGACTATCTGTTCGACCGCGACACCACGCTCGCCATCCTGGCAGGCTTTGCCCACAATCGCCGCGTTATGGTGTCGGGCTACCACGGAACCGGCAAATCGACCCATATCGAGCAGGTCGCGGCGCGGCTCAACTGGCCCTGCGTGCGCGTCAACCTCGACAGCCACGTCAGCCGTATCGATCTCGTCGGCAAGGACGCGATTGTCGTCCGCGAAGGCATGCAGGTCACCGAATTCAAGGACGGCATCCTGCCCTGGGCCTACCAGCACAATGTGGCGCTGGTGTTCGACGAGTACGATGCCGGCCGTCCGGACGTGATGTTCGTGATCCAGCGGGTGCTCGAATCATCCGGCCGCCTGACGCTGCTCGACCAGAGCCGCGTCATCCGGCCGCACCCGGCCTTCCGCCTGTTCGCCACGGCCAACACCGTCGGCCTCGGCGACACTACCGGGCTTTATCACGGCACCCAGCAGATCAACCAGGCGCAGATGGACCGCTGGTCGATCGTGACCACGCTGAACTATCTGCCGCATGACCAGGAAGTCGATATCGTCGCCTCCAAGGTCAAGGGATTTGCCAAGGGCGAGGGCCGCGAGACGATCTCGCGCATGGTGCGGGTTGCCGACATGACCCGTTCGTCGTTCATCAATGGCGATCTTTCCACCGTGATGAGCCCGCGCACGGTGATCACCTGGGCGGAAAACGCCGAAATCTTTGGCGATGTGGCGATGGCGTTCCGCCTGACCTTCCTCAACAAGTGCGATGAGCTGGAACGGGCGCTGGTGGCCGAACACTATCAACGGGCGTTTGGCGTCGAGTTGAAGGAAAGCGCCGCCAACATCGTTCTCAGCGCAACCGCCTGACGGATATCTCCATGGCCGGACGCGGCGACAATTCCCGAGCAAAGCCAAGCGGCACCGTTGACGCCGAGCCGTTCCGGCGGGCGCTGACCGGCTGCGTGCGGGCGATCGCCGGCGATCATGATCTCGAGGTCGTCTTTGGCACGGACCGCCCGGGGATCTCGGGTGAACGGGCGCGGTTGCCCGATCTGCCGAAGCGGCCGACTCGGAACGATTTTTCCGTCACCCGCGGGCTCGGCGATTCCATCGCCCTGCGCAAGGCCTGCCACGATGACGCGGTCCATGCGCGCATGGCGCCGCAGGGTCCCGATGCCCGCGCGGTCTATGACGCGGTCGAACAGGCCCGGGTCGAGGCGATCGGCGCGCGGCGGATGACCGGGGT
>JAHJUC010000377.1 GCA_018829385.1 Alphaproteobacteria bacterium | reverse complement strand
TTCACGGACATGGCCAAAGGGGAATGCAGCGTTGGAGACATCCGCCGACGTGATCTTCTCGAGAACATCTCGGGCATGTGGGCCCATCAGCGAGAGCGTGCCATGGTTTTCGGTAATGTCCTCGATACGGACATCGGCGCCTTCGGGCACGTGTTCGCGGATCCAGGCCAGGTCGTGGGTGCGGAACCCGGTGCCGGTGACGATGTAGAACCTGTCATCGGCTATGCGCGCCACGGTCAGATCCGCCTCGATTCCGCCCCTGGTGTTGAGCAGCTGGGTGTAGGTCAGGCGTCCGACCGGTTTGGTCACGTCATTGGCGCAGATATAGCTGAGCGCTGCCAGCGCGTCGGGACCGCTGACCTCGAACTTGGCGAAGGAGGACTGGTCGAAGATACCGACCTTCTCGCGGACATGGCGGTGCTCGTCGCCGACCGCGTCGAACCAGTTCTGGCGGCCCATGGTGGGGATATCGCGCGGCTCCACGCCCTCGGGCGCGAACCAGTTGGGACGTTCCCAGCCAAGCTTCGAACCGAACACAGCGCGATGCGCCTTGAGGCGGTCATAGAGCGGCGAGACGATGCGCGGCCGCCCGCTCTCGTACTCGACGTGGGGGAAGCCGATCTCGTAGTGCTTGCCGTAGGCTTCCAGCGTACGGTCGTTGACCCATTGCCGGTCCCGGTGCATGTCGGCGAAGCGGCGGATATCGACGACCCAGAGATCGAGCGGCGCCTCGCCGTCGACCACCCATTGCGCCAGCACCCAGCCTGCGCCGCCACCCGAGGCAATGCCGAAGGCGTTGAAGCCGGCGCCGACGAACATGTTGACGCATTCGGGCGCCGGGCCAAGGATGAAGTTGCCGTCTGGGGTGAAGCTTTCCGGCCCGTTGATCATCTGCTTGACGCCGACATTGCCAAGCGCGGGAACGCGCTCGATCGCCTGCATCATGTGCTGTTCGAAATGATCGTAATCGTCGTCGAACAGCTGGAACTCGAACTCATTGGGGACATCGCCGGTGGTCCAGCCTTGCGGGTTGGGCTCATAACCGCCGAAGCACAGGCCGCCGACCTCTTCCTTGAAATAGGTGCGGCGGTCGGGATCACGGATGGTCGGCGCGTCGCTCGACAGGCCGTCGATCTTCTCGGTGATGACATACTGGTGCTTGACCGGCTGCAGCGGCACATTGATGCCGGCCATGGCGCCGACCTGGCGCGCCCATTGCCCGGCGCAATTGACCACCTTTTCGCAGGCGATGTCGCCCTTGTCGGTCTTCACCGCGAGGATGCGGCCGTCCTTCATGTCGAAACCGGTGACGCGCACGTGCTCGAAGATCTTGGCGCCGTGCATGCGCGCACCCTTGGCCAACGACTGGGTGATGTCGGAGGGGCTGGCCTGGCCGTCGGTCGGCAGCCAGCTGGCGCCGACAAGGTCGTCGACCTGCATCAGCGGAAACATCGCCCTGGCTTCCTGCGGCGACAGCAGGTGCATGTCCATGCCAAAGCTTTGCGCGGTGGTGGCGAGCCGCCGGTATTCGGTCCAGCGGTCCTGGTTGGTGGCGAGCCGCAGGCAGCCCGACATCTTCCAGCCGGTCTCAAGGCCGGTCTCCTGGTCGAGACGCTTGTAAAGATCGACCGAATATTTGAGCACCTTGGTGATCGACGCCGAGGAGCGCAATTGCCCGACGAGGCCCGCCGCGTGCCAGGTCGATCCGGAGGTCAGCTGACCTTGCTCGAGCAGAATGACGTCCGCCTTGTGATCACGTGCGAGATGGTAGGCGGTGGAGCAACCGATAATGCCGCCGCCGATAACGACGATTTGGGCCCGGTCAGGGAGTGTCATGATGATGTCTTTCCATAGGTCGAATGGTACTGGGCGAGAGCCGCGTCCAGCCGGGTGAGGTTCTCTGCGGTGTAGGTTTCGTAGTTGGCGCCGGGAGCATCAAGGTAGAGTTCTGAGACAAGGCTCCACATGGTTTCACGCAGCAGCGAGGCGCACTGCATGGCGTGCAGCGACCGGGTGACGGTGGCGTCTGGCCGGGAGCCCAGCGCAGCCTCGAGAAGGACCTGAGCCTCGTCGCCGGTCATTTCAGCGTTCGAGGCGGCTCCGGCAATGTCGAACATGGCGGTCGAGAACCCGGCATACTCGAAATCGATCAGCCAGAGCCTGTGCCCGTCATCGAGGAAATTGGCGGGCAGCAGATCATTGTGTCCGAAAACGATCGGCAACGGGCATTGGGCGGCCTCGAGCCGATCCGAAAGCTCAAGCCAGCCGGGCAACCGGTCAGCCATTCGCGAGCCACCCTTCGCCAGTGTGCGGGCATAGTCGCGAATGACATGGAACACCCAGAACATGAAGCCTGCACCCTCGACATGGCGCGGCATGGAGGTGTGGAAGTCCCGGATCAGGCGGCCGATGCGTTCGGCATTGGCGCGCACGTCGGCTGCATCGAAAGTCCTGGCTTCGATGAAGGCCGAGACCATGATGCCCGGCTCGGAATACTCGACGCGGGGCGCGAAGCCGGCCTCATGCGCCGCCCGTGCGGTCATGACTTCCCGCCGGCGATCGACATGATGGAACGGGTAATCCTGACCAAAGCGGACGACATGCCGGCCGGCGGTATCCGTCACCAGCCAGCTTTCATTGCTGAGCCCGCCGGCCAGGGGTTCGATGTCGATGACGCCCGAAAAACAGGGCAGGGTGCGGATACGGTCGAGAGAGGCGCTTTCGGTCATGGGTTACTCCAGCCCCAGGCGGCGTCTGGCATGGATGGCGCCTGCGGAGATCAGGCGGTCGGCGATGATGGCGATGGCGGCGATCGAGAGGCCTGCGACGAGGCCGCGGCCGGTGTCGGCCTTGGTCAGGGCGATATAGACCT
Organism: Alphaproteobacteria bacterium; assembly: GCA_018829385.1. Classification (GTDB taxonomy): domain Bacteria; phylum Pseudomonadota; class Alphaproteobacteria; order Rhizobiales; family Rhizobiaceae; genus Hoeflea. The sequence continues at coordinate 3,140 of JAHJUC010000377.1, read as the reverse complement.
CCTGGCCGAGATCGCGGGTGCCGACCAATGCGGTGATGACCAGCATCGACAGGGCGAACATGATGGTCTGGTTCAGCCCGAGCAGGATTTCGGGCAGCGCCAGCTTGAGCCTTATGCGGGTGAGGATCTGCCACTCGGTGCAGCCCATGGCGCGGCCGGCCTCGATCAGCTTCGGGTCGACCTTGCGGATACCGAGCGCGGTGTAGCGGATGGCCGGCGCAACGGCGAAAGCCACGACCGCGATCATGGCGGTGAAATCGCCGACGCGGAACAGCATCACCGCCGGCATCAGGTAGACAAAGCTTGGCAGGGTCTGCAGCGTGTCGATGGCCAGCTGTACCCAGGCCCAGACCCGGTCGCGGGTGGCCGAATAGATGCCGATGGGAATGCCGATCAGCGACGCAATGACCGCCGAAATGCCACACAGATAGAGCGTGATCATCGCTTTTTCCCATTGGCCGGTGACCGCGATGAAGAGCGGCAGACAGGTTGTGAGCACGGCGAGACGCCAGCCGCCGAGCCGGTACCCGGCAAATCCCAGAAGCGCGGTGACGCCGAGCCAAGGCAGGCCGCCCAGGAAACGCTTGAACGGGATCAGCACATTGAGCAGCATCGCGTTCTTGATAGCTTCAAGCGTGTCGAAGAAATTGACGTTGATCCAGGCGACGACTTCCGACCAGAAGGTGCCGGTCGACAGCTGCAAGGCCTCGGGATAGGTGCGGATGGCGGGGATCATGTAGCCCAGCGCAGATGTCACCAGTACCAGCGCCAGACCCGCCAGCAGGTAGGGATGCCGCGCCAGGAACCCGGTAGCCCGGTTTTCCGGTGATGGCGCCGAAAGCTTCTCCGCCGCGGCCTGGCTGAGGCGGTCCATGGCGATGGCAAGGGCGACGATGGCGAAGCCGGCCTCGAGGCCGGCGCCGAAATCGAGCCGGCGAAGGGCTGCCAGAACATCGAAGCCCAAGCCACCGGCGCCGATCATCGAGGCGATGATGACCATGTTGAGCGACAGCATGATGACCTGGTTCATGCCCACCATCAGGCTTTCGCGCGCGGCGGGCACCATGACGCGCCAGGTCATCTGCCGGTCGGTGCAGCCGACCATATGGCCCAGATCGATGATTTCATCCGGGACCGCTCGCAAGGACAGGATGGCGATGCGGATCATCGGCGGGGTGGCAAAGATCAGGGTGGCGATCACGGCCGCTGTCGGGCCGAAGCCGAACAGGAACAGCACCGGAACCAGATAGGCGAACACCGGGATCGTCTGCATCAGGTCCAAGAGCGGCATGATGATCCGCTCAAGCCAGCGCCAGCGCCAGGCGGCAATTCCGAACAGTAGTCCGAATATGACGCCGAGCGGAGCCGCAACCAGGATCGAGGCAAGGGTGATCATGGCGCTGGTCCACTGGCCGAACACGGCCAGGAACAGGAAGCAGGCACCGGACAAAAGGGCGAGCGATCTGCCGCCGAGCCAGTGTCCGAGAAGCATGACCAGGCCGATGACGGCGATCCAGGGCAGGGGCGGCACGATCTGGATCGCCGAGGAGCCGCTGCCTTCGAGGAAACCGGTCGAGAGCAGGCTCGAAGCCACGGTGTAGGGCACGTCCAGAACCGCGGAGATGAAACGGGTCAGGTCAGTGAAGCTGAACAGACCGAAGCTCGCCTCATCGATCAGCCATTTCATCGCCGCGCTGATCCACTTGGCAAGCTTGATGACATGAGCCTTGGGATATTCGAAGGCGGCCGGCAGATAGGGCCCGGCGAACAGCCAGAAGATGACGAAGGCGCCCAGGGCCAGCAGCCATGCGAGCGGCAACCGGTTCGCCACCCGCTGATCCGGTGGCGTATCGGCTCCTGCGATGGGTGGGCTCGAGGTGGTCACGCTCAGCCCCGCAACATCAGTGAGACGACCGCGTCTCGTTCGAGCCTGCCGATGAGCTTGCCGGCGTCGTCGGTCACGCCGAGATGGCTGACGCCATCGAGAAACAGTGGTGCCGCCTCGGAGATGTTGGACCGACCGGAGACGGTGGGGCCTTCGGCGTCGCCGGGTCTGGCGGCGACCATCAGGCTGCGGGCGCGGATGACCTTGGCGCGGGCGACGCTGCGGGTGAATTCGGCGACATAGGATGTGGCCGGTGTCAGGACGATCTCCTCAGGCGTGCCAGCCTGGACGATTTCCCCGTCCTTCATGATGGCAATCCTGTCGGCCAGGCGAATGGCTTCGTCAAAATCATGGGTGATAAAGACGATGGTCTTGTGCAGCACGGTCTGCAGCCGCATGAACTCGTCCTGCATCTCGCGGCGGATCAGCGGATCGAGCGCCGAGAAGGGCTCGTCGAGAAACCAGATCTCGGGTTCGACGGCGAGCGAGCGGGCAATGCCGACGCGCTGTTGCTGGCCACCGGATAGCTGACGCGGATAGGCGCGTTCCTTTCCGGCCAGTCCCACCAACTCGATCATCTCGCGGGCCCGGGCTTCGCGGGCAGCGCGGCTCATGCCCTGGATGTCGAGTGGAAAGGCGACATTGTCCAGAACGGTCAGGTGGGGCAGCAGGGCGAAGTGCTGGAACACCATGCCCATCTGGTGGCGGCGGATTTCGATCATCCGCGCCTGCGAGACTTTCAAGAGGTTCTCCCCCTTGAACAGCACGTCGCCGCCTGAAGGCTCGATCAGCCGGGACATCAGCCGGACAAGCGTCGACTTGCCGGATCCCGAAAGCCCCATGATGACGAAGATTTCCCCCTCGCGCACATCCAGATCAACCTGGCGCACGGCGCCGACCAGGCCGGCCTCTGTAATCGCAGCAGCACCGGGATGGCCGCCATGCGCGGCAAGAAAGCTTGCGGCGTCAGCGCCGAACAGTTTCCAGACATTGCGGCAGACAAGCTTGGCTTCGGGATTGGTCATGGATAACCCGGTCGGGAATGCTGTTGTTTTGTGTGGGGGTCTGGCCGGCATACGACCGGCGAAACCCGTTTCGATATGACCGGCAACCGGACCTGGAGGCCCGGCCGCCAAATCTATGCGGGTCCGGAAATCTCCCGCTCAGGCGAGGATCATTTCTTGATCCACTCCGACCAGCGGGCTTCGTTCGCGGCCATCCATTCGCCAACGACAGCGGAGACGGTCTTGCCGTT
>JAHJUC010000376.1 GCA_018829385.1 Alphaproteobacteria bacterium | reverse complement strand
TTGAGCGCGGTCGCGGCCTCTTGCGGGGTTTTCATCCTAATTCCTCCAATATTCGGTTTCGATAACGAAATCGTGTCGCTTTGACACACACTTCTGCTAGGATTCGACCAAAGATCAAGTCTTGGAGGGAATGGAATGGGGGTCAGGAACACCCGCAAGTCGGAAGCACTTCTTGCCGAAACGGCGGAAATTGCTTCCAGGGGCAAGAAGCCGCACATCAATCCGGACGTGCTTTTCTCCAGTGTCAGCATGGACGATCTGGACCTTTTTTCGGCAAAAAGCCTTGCTTCCGCGGCAGTCCTGGCCGAATCCGAGATTCGCTCATGGGATGGAAAATCCTCCCGCTTGAGCCTCGTGAATGCCGATCAGGCCACGAAGGACGGCCGCGATGTCTCGATCCTGGCCATCACCACGCTCAACAAGCCTTTCCTCTATGATTCGGTGATGGGCGAGGTCACTTCGGATATTCGCGACATCCTGATGGCGCTGCACCCCATCCTGGTCATCTCCGGCAAGAAGCCGGCCAGGCTTTTCTCCCATGGCGACGGCAGCGATCCCGCTCAAAGGGTCAGCCATATCCAGATCCACCTGCCGCGGCTGAGCGAGGCGGCGGCGGAAGACCTCACCGCGCGCGTTCGCCATGTGCTCGATCAGGTCCGCGCCGCGGTCGGCGACTGGAAGTCGATGCTGGCGATGATCGACCACAGCGCCGCCGACCTGGTTGCCCTTGACGTCGACAAGAAAACCGAGCCGGCGCGCCAGGAAGCGCTGGCGTTCATCGCCTGGTTGCGCGACAACAATTTCACCTTCCTGGGCATGCGCGAATATGTCTACACCGGTGACGGCAAGTCGGCCGAACTGAGCCGCGCCTCGACCGAAGGTCTCGGCATCCTGTCGGATCCCGATGTGCTCGTCCTGCGGCTTGGCAAGGACCAGGTCACCACCACGCCGGAAATCCTCGATTTCCTGCAGGGACCGGACTTCCTGATCGTCACCAAGGCCAATGTGCGCTCGGTGATCCACCGCCGCGCCTATATGGATTACATCGGCATCAAGCGCTTCAATTCGAAGGGCAAGGTTGTCGGCGAACTGCGTATCGTCGGGCTTTTCACCTCCACCGCCTACACAAGGTCGGTGACCAGGATTCCGCTGCTGCGCTCGAAGGTGCAGTCCGTTGTCTCCGAGTTCGGCTTCGATCCGGAAAGCCATTCCGGCAAGCTGCTGCTCAACACGCTGGAAGCCTATCCGCGCGATGACCTGTTCCAGATCGATGCCCATCTGCTGGCCCGGTTCTGCATGCAGATCAACGAACTGTCCGACCGCCCGCGCGTGCGCGTGCTGCCGCGGATCGACCGCTTCGACCGGTTTGTCTCGCTGATCGTCTACGTGCCGCGCGATCAGTATGATTCGATCGCCCGCGAGCGGATCGGCAACTATTTCAAGACCGTCTACAATGGTCGTGTGTCGGCTTATTACCCCGCCTTTCCCGAGGGCGGCGTGGCCCGCGTGCATTTCATCATCGGCCGCTCAGAGGGCAAGACGCCGCAGATCCCGCAGGAACAGCTGGAAGCAGACATCCGCTCCATCGTCACGCGCTGGGAGGACCAGTTCCGCGCCATCGGCGGCACCCGGTCCGAGCGGATAAATGTCAGCCAGTCCTACAAGGAGCGATTCCGTCCGGAGGAAGCGCTGGAGGATCTGGACAACATCATCGCCTGCAAGGACACGGGCGCCATCCAGATCGCCTTCTATCGCGGCCAGGGCATGGCGGATGACCATCTGGCGCTGAAGATCTTTCATGCCGGCGAACCGGTGGCTCTTTCGCGGCGCGTGCCGCTGTTGGAAAACCTCGGCTTCAAGGTGATCAGCGAGCAGACCCACGAGATTTTTCTCGACGAGAAGGCCGGTGCCTCGAGCACCGTCGTGCTGCACGACATGGAAATCATCCACGAGGACCGGCGCGGCATCGATCTTGATCTCGACGGCGCCCGGCTGGAACAGGCCTTCCTCTCGGTCTGGCGCGGCGACACCGACAATGACAGCTACAACCGGCTCGTCACCAATGCCGGATTGACTGTTCGCGAAGCCACCGTGCTGCGCGCCTATGCCCGCTATCTCAGGCAGGCAGGCATTGCCTATTCTCAGGAATATATCGCGCTCAGCCTCAACCGGCACTCGGCCATCGCCGCTCGATTGTTCGAATTGTTCCGGATCCGGTTTGATATCGGGCTGAAAGAGGCGAAGCGCACTGAACAGAGCGCCAGCGTCACCGAATCCATCGAGGCGGCGCTTGCCGAGGTCCCGAGCCTCGACGATGACCGGATCCTCCGGCGCTATGTCAACGCCATCGAATCCTCGCTCAGGACCAACTATTTCCAGACCGGCGCCGACGGTGCGCCGCGCCCGGCTCTGGCGTTCAAGCTTGACCCGAAGAAGCTTGAGGGTCTCCCCGAACCGCGGCCTTTCCGCGAGATCTTCGTCTACGGTTCGGAAGTCGAGGGGGTTCACCTGCGCTTCGGCCCCGTTGCCCGCGGCGGACTGCGCTGGTCGGACCGGGCGCAGGACTACCGCACGGAAGTCCTCGGCCTGGTCAAGGCGCAGCAGGTCAAGAATGCGGTCATCGTGCCAGTCGGCGCCAAGGGCGGCTTCTATCCCAAGAAACTGCCCGCCGAAGGCGGCCGCGACGCGATTTTCGAGGCCGGGCGCGACGCCTACAAGCTGTTCATCCGCACCCTGCTCTCGGTGACCGACAATATTGTCGGCGATGCCATCGTTCCGCCGGCCAACACCGTTCGTCATGATGCGGATGATCCCTATTTCGTGGTCGCCGCCGACAAGGGCACGGCCACCTTCTCCGACACCGCCAACGCGCTCAGCCAGGAGCAGGATTTCTGGCTCGATGACGCCTTCGCATCGGGCGGTTCCGCTGGCTATGACCACAAGAAGATGGGGATTACCGCGCGCGGCGCCTGGGAAGCGGTGAAACGGCATTTCCGCGAGATGAACATCGACATTCAGACAACGCCGTTCACCGCCGCCGGTGTCGGCGACATGTCCGGCGACGTGTTCGGCAACGGCATGCTGCTGTCGACGCAGATCAGGCTGCTCGCCGCCTTCGATCACCGCGACATCTTCATCGATCCGGATCCCGACTGCGCGACCGGCTTTGCAGAACGAAGCCGGCTGTTCGATCTGGGCCGGTCGAGCTGGCAGGACTACGACAAGTCGAAGCTGTCGAAGGGCGGCATGATCATCCCCCGCGCGCTCAAATCGGTCGAGCTCACGCCCGAGGCAGCCGCCGTGATCGGGCTCAGGCCCGGCAAGGCCACGCCGCAGGACATCATGACCGCGATCCTGTCGATGGAAACCGATCTTTTATGGTTCGGCGGCATCGGAACCTACATCAAGGACGCCGGCGAAAACGACGCGGATGTCGGCGACCGCGCCAATGACGCCATCCGCATTCATGCCCGCCAGGTCCGCGCCAAGGTGATCGGCGAGGGCGCCAATCTCGGCGTCACCCAGAAGGGCCGGATTGCCTATGCGCTCAATGGCGGGCGCTGCAATTCGGATGCGATCGACAACTCCGCAGGCGTCAATTCCTCCGACGTCGAGGTCAACATCAAGATTGCGCTTGCCAACGCCATGCGCGAGGGCCGGCTCACCCGCCCCAAGCGCAACACCCTGCTTGCCGCCATGACCGACGAGGTGGCGCAACTGGTGCTGCGCAACAACTATCTGCAGACTTTGGCGATCTCCGTCGCGGAGGCCGATGGAGTATCCGGCGTGGGCGAGCTCAACAGGGTGATGGGCAATCTCGAAGCTCGCGGCCTGCTCAACCGCAAGGTCGAGTATCTGCCAGATGACCTGGCTGTCGCCGAAAGGGTGGCTGCCGGCCATGCCCTGACCCGGCCCGAGATCGGGGTGCTGCTGTCCTATGCCAAGCTGGTGCTGTTCGACGAGATCGTCGCCAGCGCCCTGCCGGACGATCCCTATTTCGACGAGGCGCTGCGGTCCTACTTCCCGAAGAAGATGCAGAAGCCGCATTCCGCCGATATCGCCAGCCACAGGCTGCGGCGCGAAATCATTTCGACCCTGCTCGGCAACGATGCGATCAACCGTGGCGGACCGGCCTTTGTCATCGGGATGGGCGACAAGTCGGGCGCCACGGCGGGTGAAATCGTCAAGGCCTTTGTTCTTGCCCGCGACGGGCTCATGCTCAACCAGCTCTATGCGCAGGTCGATGAACTCGACACCAGGGTGCCGGGCGCCGTGCAGAACCAGCTCTACGCCCGGATCAGCGACACGCTCAAGACCGTCACCGGCTGGGCGCTCAAGACAGGCGCGGCGCAGGGCGATCTCGGCTCGGCGGTCAGGTCGATGCAGGAGAGCATTGCCAAGCTCGACGGCAAGCTGACGGCGGCCCTGCCCGATTTCATGCGCCAGGAAGCCGAAGAGGCGCGCAACGAGCTTGTCGCCCAGTCGGTTCCGCTCGAACTGGCAAACCGCATCGCCGGGCTCAGCGCACTGACGCTGGCGCCCGACATCTGCCATGTCGCGGCCTATTCGAAGACCGACCTGGGCCGGGCGACACAGGCCTTCTTTGCGGTCACCGAAGCATTCCGGCTTGGCAGGATCGTCGCCGCGGTGGACCGGATCCCCGTCAGCGATCACTTCGAGGGCCTGGCGCTGGCGCGCAGCCTCGACGAGATCTCCCAGGCCCGCCGGATCATTGCCGGTGCGGCACTCGACAGCAACCCGAAGGCTGCAAGCCCGGCCGAGGAATGGCTCACGACCAACAAGGACCGCATCGCCCACGTCCGCAGTCAGATCCTGACGCTGACCGACAGCGGCGAATTGTCCGTCGCAAAACTCACCGTTGCCGCCGGCATGTTGAGCGATCTGGCTCGATCCCTGCGCGCATGACCAGGCACGGGGCCGATAGGGGGCAACACTATGACTGATGTAACCGGACTGCCGTCCGCACCCGTTGTCCAGCGCCGCAGCGTGTGGGGCTGGATGCTGTTTGACTGGGCGGCGCAGCCGTTCTTCACGGTCGTCACCACCTTCATCTTCGGCCCCTATTTCATCAGCCGCATGGCCAGCGATCCCGCCACCGGCCAGGCCGCCTGGGGTTACGGCATTGCCGCCGGGGGTCTGCTGATCGCGATCTTTTCGCCCGTGCTCGGGTCAATTGCCGACCAGACCGGACCGCGCAAACCCTGGATCGCGTTCTTTGCGATCATCAAGATCGTGGCCCTGTGCGGCTTGTGGTTTGCCGCACCCGGCTCGAGTCTTGTCGGTATTGTCGCGCTGTTCACGCTGGCCTCGGTGGCGGCCGAGTTTTCCATCGTGTTCAATGATTCCATGCTGCTGCGGCTGGTGCCGAAGGCGGAAATCGGGCGGGTTTCCAATCTTGCCTGGGGGCTGGGTTATCTCGGCGGCATGATCGTGCTGATCTTCATCATCGCCTTCCTGGCCGCATCGCCGGAAACCGGAAAGACCCTGATCGGCCTCGATCCGCTGTTTGGTCTCGACCCGCTCCAGGGCGAGGACGCCCGCGCATCCGGACCGATTTCCGCGCTCTGGTACGCCGTCTTCATCCTGCCGATGTTCCTGTTCACCCCGGATGCGGGCGGGCGCCGGGCCCTGAAGGGAGCGGTACGCGATGGCCTGAACGAATTGCGCTCGACGCTGGGCGAAGTGCGAAAGCGCGCCGGCATCTTCCGGTTTCTGGTCGCACGCATGATCTACCAGGATGGCGTCAACGCGCTTCTCGCCCTGGGGGGCGGGTTTGCCGCCGCCATGTTCGGCTGGTCAATCACCGAGATTGGCGTCTATGGCATCATGCTCAATGTTGTGGCGATTTTCTCGTGCCTCTACGCCAGCCGCCTCGACACGCAGCTCGGCTCCAAACTGGTGGTTCTGATGGCGATCCTGCTGTTGCTGATTGCCACGCTCGGCATCGTCTCCACCGGCCCGGGCTTCACCCTGTTCGGCGCGCTGCCGTTTGGCGAAGCTGACAGTGGCGGTCTGTTCGGCACCGCCGCCGAGAAGGCCTATATCATGTTCGGCCTGCTGATCGGCATCGCCTTCGGACCGGTGCAGGCCTCGTCGCGTGCCTACATGGCCCGAAGCGTCACCGAAGACGAGGCGGGCCGCTATTTCGGCATCTACGCGCTCGCCGGCCGGGCCACCAGTTTCCTGGCACCTTTCCTGGTCGCCACCGTCACCGCTCTGAGCGGATCGGCACGTCTGGGCATGGCCACCATCACCCTCTTCTTCGCTGTCGGCCTGATCATTCTCTGGACCACGCCCTATCCCGCCGACCAGCCTCACCCGAAACGCTGAGCAGAGAAAATCCTCATTTTCGAAATGCCGTTTCTGGTCACGGCTGCCGAGCACCATACTTCAGGTATAGACCATACTCCGGGTACGGAAAAAACCCCGCCGGCGAACCGGCAAGGTGGTGGCGCGCCATCTGGCGAAGGTGATGGCTTGCCCGGCCTGCTGTTAAACCCTCAAACCATACGAAGAGCTTAACGTCCTGAACAATAATCGCGATTTGCCGCGAT
>JAHJUC010000375.1 GCA_018829385.1 Alphaproteobacteria bacterium | reverse complement strand
CCGCGCCGGCGTCTTAACAATGACCCTGGAGGTGAACTTGATGACCAGACATTCCTCGCGCACCCGTGCTTTCCTGCTGAGCAGCGTTGTCCTTGCCGGGATGGTCGCCGCAATCGGCGCGCCGGCGATGGCGGCTCCGCTGACCATTTCCAACTGGGACGGCTACATGGCCGCCGACGCAATCGAGAAATTCAATTCCCAGACCGGCAACGAGGCCGAACTCGTTCTGCATGCAACCAACGAAGAAATCATGGGCAAGCTCATTGCGTCCAAGGGCGTGGGCTACGACGTGGTTTTCGTCTCGTCTCCGTTTGCCGAGGTGCTGCACAATCTCGGACTGACTGAAGAACTCGATCACGCGAAGATCCCGAACCTCGCCAACCTCTACAAGGAGGCGACCGAACTGCCGCACGATCCCGGCAATGCCTTTTCGCTGCCCTATGCCTGGGGCACGACCGGCCTTTGCTACCGCTCCGATCTCGTCAAGGATCCGACGTCGTGGAACGATCTCTTGAAGCCGTCCGCCGAGGTTTCGGGCAAGACGACGATGCTTGCCACCGACCGCTGGCTGCTTGCCGCCGGCCAGCTGGCGCTCGGCTATTCGGTCAACGAAACCGACGCTACCAAGATGGCGGAAGTGCGTGATCTGCTGATCGAGGCGAAGAAGACCCTGCTCGCCTATGACGACACCACCTTCTACGCCAAGCTGGTCTCCGGCGAAGCCGAACTGGTGCAGGCCTGGGATGGCTGGTGCAACTACGGCATCGGTGAAAACGGCGACATCAAGTATGTCATTCCGTCCGAGGGCTCGGATCTCTGGGTTGATACCATGGTGATCCTGAAGGCCTCCGAGAACAAGGATGCCGCCTACGCCTTCGTCAACTACATCCTCGATGCGGAAAACCATCGCTGGGCGGCGGAGAACATTCTCTACAAGGTACCAAACGAGGCCGCCATGTCCGGCGTCGACGCGTCACTATTCGAGACCTATCCGAACATGGCCATGAAGCCGGCCGACATGCTGAAATTCGAGCAGCTGCGTGATGTCGGCGCGGCACAGCGCGACTATTCCCGCATCGTCTCGGAAATCAAGGCCGCGAACTGAGCAGCGCACTGCGACCCCCGGATGCCTTTGGCATCCGGGGACCCATTGATGTTGAACGCCGGCCGCGCCGGTGCAGGCCCAGGTGATGACGACCGACCGTAGACCGCTTCTCCTGATGTCCCCGGCACTGCTGTGGCTGACCGGCTTGATGGTCATCCCCTGCGGGTTGATCCTGGTGCTCGCCTTCTTCCGGCGCGGCATCTATGGTGGGATCGAATATACCTGGACGCTGGAAAACATCGCCCTGGTCTTCGATCCGCTGTATTTCCAGATCTTTATGAAATCGGCCGGGATCGCCGGGCTGTCCGCCGCCATCGCCTGCGTTCTGGGCTATGCCGCGGCCTATGCCATTGCGGCCATGCCGCGCAGCAAGCAGCCGCTGCTCCTGTTCTTCGCGGTGCTGCCGTTCTGGTCCAACTACCTGGTGCGAACCTATGCCTGGATCGTGCTTCTCAACCGGGAGGGCCTGATCGTCAATCTCGCCCGCTGGATCGGGTTCGAGGGCGAACTGCCGAGCATGCTCTACACCGAAGAGGCCGTGGTGATCGGGCTGGTCTACAACTATCTGCCGTTCGTGATCCTGGCCTGCTATGCGCCGCTGTCGCGCATGAACCCCGAAATCACCGAGGCGTCGCGCGATCTCGGCGCATCCGCCTGGACCACGTTCCGCCGGGTGACGCTGCCGATGACCGTGCCGGGCATTGCCACCGGCTTCGTCTTCGTCTTCGTGCTTTCGATCGGCAATTTCGTCACCCCGGCGCTGCTTGGCGGCGGCCAGTTCCAGATGATCGGCAACCTTGTTTATGCCCAGTTCCTGACCGCAAACGACTGGCCGTTCGGAGCGGCGCTGTCGATGGTGCTGATCGCCGTCATGCTCGGCCTGCTGATGGGCCAGGCGATGATTGCCGAGCGGGCGAGCGGCGGAAAGGCGCGCTCCGATGACTGAGCCCAGAACCTACCGCCTGATGCTCCTGATCCTCGGCGTCATCTTCGCGTTCCTGTACATACCGATTTCGGTTCTGGTCGGACTGTCCTTCAACGAGGGCGGCCTGCCGACGGCCTGGACCGGCTTCTCGGTCAAATGGTATGGCGCGCTCGCCGGCAACAACGACATCCTGAAGGCCGCCGGCAACACGCTCGTCGTCGCCCTGTTCTCGACCGTGCTGTCCACGCTTCTGGGCACCCTGCTTGCGGTGGGTGTCGAAATCCGCCGGCGCAACGGCAATTGGCTCGAGACCATCATCTTCGCGCCGATGATCATTCCCGACATCGTGCTCGCGATCGCGCTTCTGAGCATGTTCTCGCTGCTCGGCGTCAAGATGGGG
>JAHJUC010000040.1 GCA_018829385.1 Alphaproteobacteria bacterium | reverse complement strand
GCATGGCGGCCGACGCCGGCCTGAAGACCAGGGATCTCCCCGACGGCGTGCGGCTCAGGCGGCATGGCGGGCATGTGTTCGCGCTCAACTACGGCGAGACAAGCTTCGACCTGACGATGCTGGGCTGGAGCGGGGAGCCGCTGCTGGGCGAGTTGGTGCTGGCGCCGTCGAGGGTGGCGGTCATGGCGGTTGCTGGGGCTGGGTACTGACGACGTAGATGGGCTTGATTGAACGCTGCCGCCATCAGCCGCTATATCCCAAATGCGGGCTTACAGCTCTTCCATCCAATCCTCACGGGAGTGACGAATGCGGACGACGAGTATCTCGTCCACCTCAGTGAGGAGGTAAACAATCAGATGCGACTTGAAAGGATGTACGCGCACGGGAGGCGTGATTTCATGCCGCTCACGCGCCATTCGCGGATTGGATGAAATCAACTCGAGCATCTCGAACAGTTCAATATGATAAGTTAGGGCTTGGGCTTCGCCGAAAAGCAGGGTTCCGGTTTCGGCAATGCGAATAATGTCGTCTTCGGCTTTCGGAGTAAGCCGGAACCCCATATTCAGCGCCGGGTCTGCGCATCGAGCCGTGCACGGGCTTCCTCGAACAGTTCGTCCCTGGACTTCCGACCCACTCCGCTTTCCAGCCCCTCATCCACCAGGCGCTGCATGGCGGCGATCTTATCAGCGCGTTCCTGATCCTTTCGGATAAGATCTCGGACATAATCGCTTGCGTTGGCATATCGCCCAGTTTCAGCGCGGGATTCCACCCACTCCTTCATCGGGTCCGGCAGGGATACGTTCATGGTCGCCAATGGATATCTCCTTTTGACGAACACTGCCATTTTTGGCAATAATTGTCAAACTTTGCCAACAATGCCCCCCCCCTCACATATCCTTCATCAGCCTCAGCGCATCGTAGATCGCGGCGTGCGTGTTCCGAGCTGCGATCGCGTCGCCGATACGGAACAGCTGGAAGCCCGGACCATCCGAGAGGCCACCATTCAGTGTCTGCGGCTTGCCCGCAATGAACGCGTCATAATCGACCTGGCCGAGATTGGACGAAAGCGGCCGGAGCTCGAAATAGAGCTCGTCCAGCGGCAGGGTGCCGTGGTTGATGACGACCTGGTCGAAATGGCGGGTCTTGGCGAGCGGCATGTAATCGCTGCCGATGGTGGCCTTGAGACGGTTGCCGTCGCGCTCGACCGAGGTCAGCCGGTAGGTCACGGTGAAGGTGACGTCCTTGTCCTGCAGCGAGCGCATGTAGGGCACCAGGTTCATCGCCATCACGTCAGGCGCGAAGCTGCGATCGGGGGTCATGATCTCGACCGAGGCGCCGGCCTGAGCCGCCACTTCTGCGGCCTGCAGACCAGCGTGATCGCCCGCATCATCATAGACCAGCACGGACTTGCCCGGTTTGACGTCGCCGGAAATCAGGTCCCAGCTGGAGACCACCAATTCGTTGCCCGCTTCCAGAACCTCGGTGTGCGGCAGGCCGCCGGTGGCGATGATCACCACGTCGGGATTCTCGGCGATCACATCTTCGGCTTCTGCCCAGGTGTTGAAACGAAACTCGACATCGCGCGCGGCGCATTGCGCCATGCGCCATTCGATGATGCCGATCATCTCCTTGCGGCGCTGGTTCTGCGCGGTGAGCCGGATCTGCCCGCCCGGGTCCGGCTGCGCCTCGAACACCGTGACCCGGTGCCCGCGCTCGGCTGCGACGCGGGCCGCTTCGAGACCTGCGGGACCGGCGCCGACGATCACCACGCGCCGTGAAACCTCTGCCAGCGGGATCGTGTGCGGCATGGTCAGTTCGCGGCCGGTGGCCGGATTGTGGATGCAGAGCGCATCGCCGGCCTGATAGATCCGGTCAAGGCAATAGGTCGCGCCGACGCAGGGCCTTATGTCGTGCTCGCGGCCTTCCATGATCTTCTTGACCAGATGCGGATCGGCCATGTGGGCGCGGGTCATGCCGACCATGTCGAGCTTGCCCTCGGATATGGCATGCCGGGCCGTGGCCACATCCGGGATACGGGCGGCGTGGAAGGTCGGCAGCCCCACTTCCGCGCGAATGCGGCCGGCGAAATCGAGATGCGGCGCCGAGCGCATGCCCTGCACCGGGATGACGTCGGTCATCGCCGGATCGGTGTGGATCTGGCCGCGGATCACATTGAGGAAATCCACGTTTCCGCTGTTCTTGAACAGGTGGCCGATGGCAACGCCTTCCTCTTCGCTGATGCCGCCCTTCGCCGTCTCATCGGCGGTGTATCGGATGCCGACCAGCAGCTTCTCGCCGACCTTCGCCCTGATCGCCGCAACCACATCGAGCGCGAAACGGGCGCGGTTATCCAGGCTACCGCCATAGGGGCCATCGAGCTCATTGGTGAGCGGCGACATGAACTGGTCCATGAGGTGGCCGTAGCATTCGAGCTCGACCCCATCGAGCCCGGCTTCGGCCATGCGTTCGGCGGCATCGGCATAGTCGGCAATCACCCGGGCGATGTCCCAGTCTTCCATCTTTTTCGGGAAAGCCCGGTGCGCCGGTTCGCGCTGGTGGCTGGTGGAAAGTGCCGGTAGCCAGTCGCCCTTGTTCCAGTGGGTGCGGCGGCCGAGATGGGTGAGCTGGATCATCACCGCGCAGCCGTGCTCGTGGCACTCGTCGGTGAGCTTCTTCATCCAGCCGACGACTTCGTCCTTGTAGGCGAGCACGTTGTTGAACACCGGCGGGCTGTCTTTCGAGACCGCAGCGGAGCCTGCCGTCATGGTCATGGCAATGCCAGCCCGGGCGCGCTCAACATGATAGGCGCGGTAGCGGTCCTTGGGCATGCCGTCTTCCGGATAGGCCGGTTCGTGACTGGTGGTCATGATCCGGTTCTTCAGCGTCAGATGCTTGAGCTGATAGGGTTGCAGCAGCGGATCGTTGACTTGCACCATCGGTGACGGCTCCTCGGGATTGGATTGTCCGGTGACGGCAATTTCCGTCCCCGGAACGTTGTCAGTTCATTCACAGAACATGTTCGAGACACGCCATTGATTGGCTTTGGAAGCGATGTCGGATACCAGCCAGTTGCCTGAGTCCTTGCTGAGCGTCCACTCGATGCGGGTGGACTGACCGAAATTGTCGAATTGCGCGGTCACGCTGGCGGTGTCCCCGCTGACGGCTTCATCAAGCTGGAGGGTCCTGAGGATTTCCGCATCATCGTAATCCTGGGCGTCGACTGCAAAGCCAAAATCGATGCAGACGGTTTCATCCCGGTCCCAGGCCGCGTCCGCGGCATTGAGGAAGTCGAGCACCGGTCCGGTGAACAAGGCTCGCTTGTCCGGGTCAGACAAGGCAGCCGGGTCGTCGTAGAAGAGCTTCACCACGTCGCTCGCTTCGCCTGCGGCGGAAGGAGCGGTGGCTGCAACGAACATGGACAAGGCAACAAGGTATTTCAGCATCGAGCGGCTCCAACAGGGATTTTGCCCTTCAATACCATGCGTCGGACATTCCCGCCTTGGTCCGATCGACAAAATCCACAAGCGCCTCGTCAATCGCCTGATCGATCGGCGGCGCCTGGTAGTCAGCCAGCATCCGCTTCCAGCGCGAATTGGCGCGGGTTGCCGCGTCCGTTCTTCCGGCAATGTCCCACTTCTCGAAAGGCTCGTTGTCGGCAATCTCGGAATCCCAGAACGCGGTCTGGTAGTTTTCCATCGTGTGGGCGCAGCCGAGAAAGTGCTTTCCGACGCCGACCTCGAGGAATGCGTCGATCGCCAGCGAATTGTCATCGACGACGACACCGGCGAGATAGGAGTGCAACGCACCGCAGAAATCGGCGTCCATGACGAATTTCTCGTAGGACATCGACAGCAGCCCGTCGAGGAAGCCGGCGGAATGCAGGATGAAGTTTGCCCCGCAATGCACCGCCGACAGCATCGACATGGTGCCCTCGTTCATCGCCTGCGCATCGGGCAGCTTCGAATTGGAGAAATTGCCGGCGCATCTGAGCGGCAGGTTGAGCCTGCGCGCCAGCTGGCCGATCACCATCGAGCCGATGGCGGGTTCGGGGGTTCCGAAGGTCGGGGAACCGGTCCGGAGCGACATCGAAGAGAGGAAATTGCCGAAGATCACCGGTGCACCCTTGCGCTCCAACTGGGTCAGCGCGCAGCCGGCCATGGTTTCGGCGAGCGACTGCGCGATCGCGCCGGCATTGGTCACCGGCCCCATGGCGCCGCCAAGGATAAACGGTACGATGACCGCGGCCTGGTTGGCTCGGGCATAGGCGCGCAGCACATTGGTCATGGTGCCGTCCCAGACCAGTGGCGAGTTGACGTTGACATTGCCGAGGATGACGCAGTTGCGGTCGACGAAATCGCGGCCAAAGACGATCCGGGCCATTTCAATGGATTCCTCGGCGCGGCTTTCCGCCGTGACCGAGCCCATGAAACCCCGGTCGGAATATTTCAGGTGCGCATAGGCCATGTCGAGATGGCGCTTGTTGACCGGCACATCGACCGGCTCGCAGATGGTGCCGCCGGAATGATGCAGCCAGGGGCTCGATTGCGCCAGCTTGATGAAATTGCGGAAGTCCTCAATGGTGCCGTAGCGGCGCCCCTTGTCGAGATCCATGACGAAGGGCGATCCATAGGCAGGGGCGAAGACAACACTCTTGCCGCCGATCTCGACATTGTTGGCCGGGTTTCGGGCATGCTGGGTGAAGGTCGAAGGGGCGGACTTGAGGATCTCGCGCAACATCCCCGGTTCGAACCGGACGAGAAGACCATCGACCGTGGCGCCAGCCCTCTTCCAGTGCTCGAGAGCCACCAGGTCGTCACGAAACTCGATGCCGACTTCGGCCAGGATCCGGTCTGCCGCAGCCTCGATCCTGAGCAGGCTTTCCTCACCGAGAATGTCATAGGTCGGAATGTTGCGGACAATATAGGGGGCCGAGCGGTGCGGCGGCGCGGTGCCCTGCCCGGACCTGCGGCCATCCCGGCCGCCGGCCCGTTCCCGCCTGCGCCCCTGTGAACCTCTTGCCTCGGTGATGTCTGCGGTGTCCATGGCGTGTCCTCCGATGCCGAAGTCTAGGAGCATCCAAGCTTAATGTAATGCTGGAAAATTCCATGGCTTGGGATAAGCTGGGCTTATGGATAACCTTCGCCACCTGTTGCCCTCGGCCGGCAATCTCATCGTTTTCGAAGCAGCCGGTCGGCAGATGAGCTTCACCCGGGCCGCTCAGGAGCTGGGAATGACACAGGCTGCGGTGAGCTATGCGATCCGGTCTCTGGAAACCCAGCTTGGCACTTCGCTATTCCACCGCGCGCACCGGGCGGTCTCACTGACTGAGGCAGGGCGGCGGTTCCACGCCGATGTGACGCTGGGCCTGAGCCATATCCGGAAATCAGCGGAAGACATCCGGGCGCGTGGCCGGACCAACGCCGTCACGCTGGCGGCGTCGACCGCCTTCGCCTCGCTGTGGATGCTGCCGCGATTGCACCGGTTGCGCGATGAACTGCCCGACATCGACCTGCGTATCCAGACGGCCGACCGCGATCTCGACATTCGCAACGAGAACATCGAGCTTGGCGTGCGCGGCGGACGGCCGGAAGACTGGCCCGATTATGACAGCGCGCTGATCGCACCGGAAGTGATCGAGGCGGTCGCAAGCGCCGCCTATCTCGAAAAGCACGGCATGCCGGAAAGTGTCGCCCACCTGACGCAGCACAAGCTGATCCATCTCGAGGAGCCGTTTCGCACCGCGTGCGACTGGCGGCAATGGTTCATGAGCGCGGGCGTCAACGGGTTGACGGCAAACCGCGGGCTGGCAATCAATGATTACGTTCTGGTCATCCAGGCGGTCATGGAGGGGCAAGGCGTGGCGCTGAGCTGGCAACACCTGACCGAGCGTCTGGTGACATCGGGCCTGCTGCAGAAGGTGACCGCTCACCGGCTGGTCACCGGAGCCGCCTTTCATGTCATCTGGCCGAAAGGCCGCCCACTCTCCGCACAGACGGAACTGGTTCTGAACTGGCTGACGAAGGAGGGCCAGGACGTCAGCGGTTAGGCAGATTGTGCCCCGGCCGGCGAGCGCGGGAAATTTCCTCGGCTTCAAGGAGGGCAAAGGTCGCCGTTGAGTCAACAGCCTTGCCATAGAGCCAGCCCTGACCCGATTTGCAGCCAAGTTCCCTCAGCTTGGCGGCCTGTTCCTCGGTTTCGATGCCTTCGGCGATAACCTTAA
The DNA here is from genome assembly GCA_018829385.1 of Alphaproteobacteria bacterium. Taxonomy (GTDB): domain Bacteria; phylum Pseudomonadota; class Alphaproteobacteria; order Rhizobiales; family Rhizobiaceae; genus Hoeflea. Next base: position 15,028 of record JAHJUC010000040.1, on the reverse strand, counting down.
GGTTGAGCCCTTCACACATGGCCAGGATGGCCCGGACAATATGCTCGGCGGACTTGTCGACGGTGATCTCGCTGACGAAACTCCGGTCGATCTTGACCTTGTTGAAGGCAAAGTCGCGCAAACGGCCGAGGCTGGACTGGCCGGTCCCGAAATCATCAAGCGACACCCGAATTCCGACGCTGCTCAGTTCGGTTACCACCTTTGCGGCAACTTCCGGGTCGCTCATCATCGCCGTTTCGGTGATCTCCAGCTCCAGGCGATGGGGATCGAGGCCAACGCGATTGATGACGGCCAGAACATTGAAGGCCGTTGCCGGATCGATCAATTGGGCGGAAGAAAGATTGAACGAGAGGAAGATCCCTGAAGGCCAGTGCCTTGCGGTTTCGGCGGCCTTCTTCAGAAGCGTTTCGGTAAGCGAATCGATAAAGCCGCGTTCCTCGGCAAGCGGAATGAACACCGCGGGAGATACGAAGCCCAGTTCCTTGTCGGTCCAGCGTGCCAGTGCCTCAAAGCCCTGGATCGATCCATCGGCGAGATCGACGATCGGCTGGAAGTGAACCGCCACCTCGTCGGCAATGATGGCCCGGCGAAGCGCCTGTTCGATCTGCGTGCCACGGCGCATCTCTTCGGCGATTTCCTCGGAATAGACGGTGATCTGTCCACGGCCGCGCCGTTTGGAGCGATACAGCGCGGTATCGGCGCTCTTGAGCAGTTCGGCGAACTGCTCACCGGCAAACGGATAGACGGCAAAACCGAACGAGGCAGAAAGACGGACATTGCGGTCGCCAAGATCGTAGGGAGCCGACAACACGTCCTTGAACATGCGGCCGATTTTCTCGGCGCCCTTCTTCTCGAAAACCAGCGGCAGGATGAAAGCGAACTCGTCGCTTTCGATGCGGGCGACAAAACCGCCATCGGGCAGACAGGCCCGCAGCCGGTGCGCCACCTGGCACAGGATTTCGTCACCTGCGGCGTGACCGAACAGGTCGTTGATCGGCTTGAAGCCATCAATATTGGCGATGCCGATGGTAAATGGGGCCGGATCGTCGGCGCGCTCGGCCGCCAGCTTGCGGATCTTGTCCATCAGACGGCGACGATTTCCCAGCCCCGTCAAAGGGTCCGTGTAAGCCACGGCATTCGGGTTCGGGGACAAAGCGTCCATGTTTGAATCTTCTGGAGTCATCAATAAAAGCTGGTCCGCAGGAATGAATGTAACTTTTACAATTAAAATGCGGGAGATGTCTTAACATTGTCCTATAACGGCACCGACTAGAAAACACTCGGGATTTTTGCGGCCATTGACGGCCTATCCGGCAGCCAGCAGCCGCTCCGGGCCGTCAACCCACTTCTGAATGATCGCCTCAAGCTTTTCCGGACTGACCGGCTTGGACAGGTAGTCGTCCATTCCCGCAGCCAGGCAGCGTTCACGGTCCCCGGTCATCGCGTGCGCAGTGACGGCAATGATTGGAACATGCGGGTTCCGGTCCGAAACCTTCGCTTCCGCATCCCGGATTGCCCGGGTTGCCTGGAGGCCATTCATGATCGGCATGGATACATCCATCAGGATGAGGTCAGGTGCCGCCGCACCCCAGGCGGCAACGGCTTCCTGTCCATTGCCGACAATGCGGAAGTCCACGCCAATTCCTTCGAGGATCTGTTCGAACACGATCTGGTTGACGTCATTGTCTTCGGCAACAAGTATCCGGACGCGACCACGTGTCGACCCGTCCGACTTGCCCTGGTTTACCACAGGGGAAACCGCCGGGGCGGTGTTTGCGCTCATGTCAGGGACCGCCACTTCTCGAGATGGTTCGGAGGCGACAAGAGAGAGGGCCGGACCTTGCGGGCGGGCCGCGAGTGCAGATGGAGAAGCCGCAGGGGACCGGCTGACCCGATCTGCGGCGATCCTTTCCTCGATGGCCTGTTTGAGTGCCGGATGTTTGCCAGACCCGGTCTCGCCGGACATCAACCTTGCCATTTCCGCCGTTATCTCGACCTTACCGACCTCGAGTTGCAGCGATTTTGCGGCCTCCAGCAACGTGATGGCCTCCCTCGCATTTCCCGTTGCCACGGCATCGAATCCTGCTGCTTTCAAGGCGATCACCCGCGCAGTCGAGCGCTCTCTGTCCTGATCGAGAACCAGGATGCGGCCCTTGGGCTCCGTCGGGACCGGTTTTGTCCCAACGTCCTGGAGTACAACAGGCACCGCCTCTTCCACCCTGCGGTAGTCGGAGGAGACCTTTTCGCCTTCCGCCAAGGCGCTGACGTCATCGAATGACACGGTGACATGGTAATTCCCGGGCGTTCCGGAGCGTCCGACACGCGTGACGACATGCATCATCGTGCCGTCGGACTTGTGTATGTCCTCAAGCACCTCGTAGGGAATGCCTGTCCTGAGAACATCGCCTTCGATCTTCTCGAAACGCGCGGCAAGTTCCGGTCCGACCAGATCGGCGGCTTTCTTTCCAATGATCTCCTTGCGATGCAGCGCCGGGATCCGGCAAAAGGCATCGTTGACCATGACATAACGCAACTCGGAATCCTTGACGACCACCGGGGTCGCCAGATTGTCGAGGATGACCTGGACCAGCTCCGCCTTTTTCAGGACCTCGGCCAACTCCTCATCCTTGCGCTTCCGCTCGGTTACGTCCTGGATGGTGGCAATCAGGATACCGTCGGGCATGCGCCGCTTGCACAGCCGCACCCAGCGGCCATCGGCGAGCTTTTCGACGCTTTCGTAGCGTTCACGCCAATGGATGGCTATCCGTTCGGCAATCCAGTCCTCGCGCGAAATGTAGCGCGCCTTGCCATTCAATGAGCCCAGGACCCGGGCGCCGGCATCAAATGTCGCGTTGAAGAAATCCCGCAGTCGGGCGCCGGGCTGCAGCAGATCAGGGGAGATTTCAAAGAAATCCAGGAACTGGGAACTGGCGGCGATCAGCGTGTCGTTTCGATCGTAGATCATGATGCCGATATCAAGCGCGGACGCCAGGGCCTCGATCGTTCGGGCATCCTCGCAGTATCGTCGTGCACCGGTTTCGTTCAACACCATTCTACTTCGATCCGATACCCGATCTGATGAGCGGGATCATGCTGAAGGCCGCACGATGCGCCCCTTCCGACCATCATTGAGCAGCCCCTGCGACGACACGCATGATTGCTGCCAAAAACTTGAAATGACTATCGCAATGGAGAGTTAAGCCCCGCTTAACCAAGACCGCGAATTGCGGAAAATAGCACATGATCATGTCTGCAAATGCGAACGCTGAGGATTCAGGGTTGTGCTGGATCGACTTTTTCCTGCTTCAATTGCCTGACACACATTGCGCTGAAGCCCGAATCCCTGAACATGACACGATGCGCGTCCACCAACTGCCAGAAACCCTGATCAACCAGATCGCCGCCGGTGAAGTCATCGAGCGCCCGGCAAGCGTTGTGAAGGAACTTGTCGAAAACGCCATCGATGCAGGCGCACGCCGGATCGAGATCGCCACGGCCGCCGGCGGCAAGGCGCTGATCCGGGTCATCGATGACGGCCAGGGGATGGACGCCGAAGATCTGACGCTTGCTATCCGCCGCCATTGCACCTCGAAGATCGACCAGCGGCTCGATGACATTTGCACCCTCGGGTTTCGCGGCGAGGCCCTGCCCTCGATCGGTTCGGTGGCGCGCCTGACCATCAGGTCCCGCCCGAAAGATACGCCGCACGCCAATGAAGTCTCCCTGGCAGGCGGCGTTCCGGCGGGATTGAGACCGGCGGCGGCCAACCAGGGGACGACGGTTGAAGTCCGCGACCTGTTTTTCGCAACGCCGGCCAGGCTCAAGTTTCTCAAGTCGGATCGCGCCGAGACCGCCGCGATCACCGAAACCGTCCGGCGTATCGCGATCGCCTTTCCGTCTGTCCGCTTCACGCTCTCGGGGCCGGACCGGTCGACGCTCGATCTTCCGGCAACCGGCGAGGACAGGCTGGCCCGCATTGCCCAGGTCCTGGGCGAGGAATTTGCCGCCAACACGATCGAACTCGACGCCCTCAGGGAGGATGTCGGCCTTGCCGGCCATATCGGGTTGCCGACCTGGAACAAGGCCAATTCGCTGTCGCAATATGCCTTCGTCAATGGCCGTCCGGTGCAGGACAAGCAGATCCTGTCGGCAATCCGGGCCGCCTATTCAGACACCCTGCCGCGCGGCCGGTATCCGGTGGCCGTCCTCTGGATCACGCTCGATCCGGCACTGGTCGATGTCAACGTCCACCCGGCCAAGTCCGATGTCAGGTTCCGGGATCCGGGTCTGGTGCGCGGACTTATCGTCGGAGCCATTCGCCAGGCGCTGATTTCCGGTGGAGACCGCGCCTCGCCCTCGGCCAGCGCCGGACTGGCCCAAGCTTTCCGATCACCTGAATTCTCCACGATGGCTGCACAACCCCGTGCTCCGCACGTCCAGCACTCCGGCGGGCTTTCTGCGGGGACCTGGCAGGCGAGCGGTTCTCCCTCGCGTCCGCTCTATGCACCCGGGCCGGGCTTCTCGGAATCCTCGCAGCCTGAGATCAGCGAGGCCATCAGGCCCTCGGCGCGCATGGAGCACGCCGAAGCCGACCCGTCGATCATCGAGCATCCGCTTGGCGCAGCTCGGACGCAGATCCACGAGAACTACATCGTGGCGCAGACCCGCGACGGGCTGGTGATCGTCGACCAGCACGCCGCGCATGAACGGCTTGTCTTTGAGCGGTTCAAAACGGCGCTCCGGTCGGGAAAGGTTGCCTCGCAGATCCTGCTGCTGCCGGAAATCGTCGACCTGCCGGAGGATGATTGCGACCGCCTGGCAGAGCGCGCCGAGGATCTTGCCGGGCTTGGGCTGGTGCTTGAACGTTTTGGCCCCGGCGCGATTGCGGTGCGGGAAACGCCGGCCATGCTCGGCGACACGGATGTTGCGGGACTGGTGCGTGATCTGGCCGACGAAATCGCCGAATGGGACAGTTCCAGCGCCTTGCGCGACCGGCTCGAGGCGGTGGCTTCGACGATGGCTTGCCATGGATCCGTGAGATCGGGACGCCGGCTTGTGCCCGAAGAGATGAACGCGTTGCTGCGCGAAATGGAACGGACACCGGGTTCCGGGCAATGCAATCATGGCCGTCCGACCTATATCGAGCTGAAGCTTGGCGACATCGAGAAACTGTTCTCCCGCCGCTGAGCGGACGCTCCAGCCGGCGCCGTGAGCGCTAAATCTTGCAATTTGGCAGCCAAGACGGCATAGAGCAGCCAGTACCGAAACCGGAGCAGTTCCCGATGAACCGTTTTGAAGGCCCCGGCGAGCGACCGGCCAAGATACGCTACCTCGACGGCGATTTTCAGATCCTGATGCCGGGCAATCACGTGGTGTGCGCGATCACCGGCGAAATCATCCCGATCGAAGAGCTGAAATACTGGAGCGTGGCGCGGCAGGAGCCCTATGTCGATGTCCATGCCTCGGTTGCTGCCGAACAGCGGGCCGGTCATCTGCCGGTGAGATAACCGGTCAACGCGCTTCGCGGCGTCTGCCGAAAGCGGTCAAGGCCGCCTGGATGATCACGCCCGGCACATCGGGACTGTCGAACCTCAGATCGATCTCCAGAACGGAGGCCTTTTCGAGAAGCTCCTGCGCCCGGCCGTGTCCCGATTGCAGGCGGACGTAATCCTTGCCGGTGGTGATCAGATCGAGACCATACAGCTCGGCTTCCGCCAGCAGATCATTGATCTCGTCTTCGGTGAAGGGATGATGGTCGGGAAAGCTCTGGCACCGCGCCAGCCGGACATGCGCGTCCTCGAGCGTCCTGAAGAATTTCTCAGGGTCGCCGATGGCCGCGAACGCCAGGCAATTCCGGCCAAGGAACTGTGCCGCATTGCGAGGCTGGAACCGGGCCAGATGGATCGGTCTTGCGGCGCGGGCGGCCAGCCGGATCATCGGATCGGCGCCATCCCCCTCGCCCACCACGATCAGCGCGTCGGCATGGCGCACCTGATCGATCACCGGGGCACGGACCGGGCCGGCGGGAAAGACGCAGCCATTGCCGACGCCGCGGCGGGCATCGACCACCAGAAGCGCCTGATCAAACACCAGCCGGGCGCTCTGGAAGCCATCGTCCATGATGATGAGATCGACCCCTTCGCGGACCAGCAATTCGGCGCCTTCGATCCGGTTTGGGGAGACCACGGTCAGAGCCCTGGCCGCAAGCAGCATCGGCTCGTCACCGACGAGCCGGGCGGTGTCCCTCGACAGGTCCACGACCTTGGCGTGATGCACGCCACCGCCATAGCCTCGCGAGAGAAACCCAGGCTTCAATCCGCGGGCGATCGCCGCCTCCGCCAGTGCCAGAGCCGTGGGCGTCTTGCCGGAGCCGCCGACGGTGAAATTGCCGACGCAGATGACCGGAACGGAAACAGCCTTGCGGACACGGCGGTCCAGAATGCGACGTGCGACGCGGCCGTAGACCCAGCCGAACGGCGACAGAAGCGCGGACTGGATACCGGGACTTTGCCACCAGAACGGTGGGGCTTCGCTCACCATTGTCCCCCTCCGCGGCTCTCCGTATTCTCGTTGTCGCGCGGCAGCAGCCGGGCTTTGACCGTCAGGGGATTGATGTAGGGCTCAAGCGCGCGAATGGTGGCCTTCAACGCGCCGCGCATGTCCTGCAACGTCTTGTCGCCCCCTTCCGCCATGGCCTGGCGTGCCTGCGGGTTGGACAGCAGGAAGTGCACGGCCTTTGCCAGCATCTCGCCGTCACGAACATAGCGCGCGCCGCCATTCTTGAGCAGCCGCGCGTAGCTTTCCCGGAAATTCTCGACATTGCTGCCGGACAGAACCGCGCAGCCGAGCATGGCGGGTTCGAGCGGGTTCTGGCCGCCACCGCCCTTAAGTGATTTTCCGACAAAGGCGATGTCGGTGAGGTTGAGGTAGAGTCCCATCTCGCCGATCGTATCGCCGAGATAGACATCAGTCGACGGGTCGATCAGGTCACCGCGCGAGCGGCGCGCAACCTTCAGCCCCCTTGTTCCCAGCATGGCCTCGATCGCATCCGCCCGATCCGGGTGGCGGGGGACCAGAATGGTCAATTGCTTGTGACGCGGGGTCAGGGCCTTGTGCACCGCAGCCGCGATCTCGTCCTCGCCCTCGAACGTGGAAATCGCCGCCCATGTCGGCCGGCTGCGAATCTGGTCCTTGAGCCTGGCGAGTTCGTCGGCATCCCAGGGCGGCGCCGTCGTGTCCACCTTGAGATTTCCCGATACCGAAACCGGACGCGCGCCCAGCGCCAGGAACCGCTCGGCATCGAGGTCCGACTGGGCGACAACATGGGAGAGATTTTCAAACAACGCATCGGCAAGGCTCGGGCGCTTGCTCCAGCGTGCAAACGAGCGGTCCGACAGGCGGCCATTGACCAGCACCTGGGGCGTGCGCCGCGCTCCCAGTTCGAGGATGGTCATCGGCCAGATCTCGGACTCGGCGATGATCGCCAGATCGGGCTTCCAGTGATCGAGAAACCGCGATACCGCCGGCTTCAGGTCCAGGGGAACGTACTGGTGAATGACATTGTCACCGAGCCGTTCACGCGCGACTCCGGCCGAAGTCACCGTGCCGGTGGTCAGCACGACGGCGATGCCGCGGCGGCGCACTTCGTTGATCAGGGGCACCACGGCGGTGGTTTCGCCGACACTGGCGGCATGGAACCAGACCAGAGGACCGGCAGGGCGGTCTATCCTGGAGCGGCCATAGCGCTCGTTGCGGCGGGAACGCTCTTCCTTGCCCTTGGCCGCGCGAATGGCAAGATAGGGTCCAAGCAGCGGATAGATCGCCGCTCCGAACCAGCGGTAGCCGACCAGCGCCGCTCGTGCCCAGCCACGGCTCATTTGCTCTCCTCGACGGCGCGCATCGCCTCTTCGGTAACGCGATTGAGTTCCGCGGTCACCCTGGCGCGCGCTTGCGCAATCTCTTCCTTGCTTGCCTTGGGCGGGACATGGATGGGTGGGGCCACCTTCATGCTGCGAACACCGAAGGGAAGACTGATGGTTGTCTTGTCCCAGGTCTTTTCAAGCACGTGACGGCGGCTGGTTGCCAGCGCCACGGGCACGATCGGACAACGGGAGATGCGTGCCAGGGTGACGATCCCCTCGCCTGCCAGACGCGGCTCGCCTTTTGAAATATCGGCAATCATGACGACACTGACGCCACGCTGGAGAGCATCACGCATGGCGAACAGGGCCCTGATTCCGCCCTTGCCCGCAACCACCCGGCGTTCTCGTCCTCCGGATCCGCGGATCACCTCGATCCCGGCGCGTTCGAGAACGCGCGCATTGATCTCGGCATCGGTGCTGCGCGATACGAGCGAGGTGAATTTGCGGCCTGCAGGCGCGGCGTAGGGGATGAGCAGGTGCTGGCCATGCCACAGTGCGATGATGACCGGCCCTTCTCCCTTCAGCAGCCCTTCCCAGTCCGTCGAGGTTCCATTGTCGCGATTGGTGCGCCAGATCCAGCTCAACGCCCAGCCGATCAGGGCCGAACCGGTTCTCTGCACGAATTCGGACTGCAACAGCCTCTTTCCCAGACGCCGCCCGTTCCTCTTCTCGCCAAGCTGCTTGAACTCTGGCGCCGTGTCAGCGTCCGGTTTTGTCATCTCGTCTTTCGCCCGGGCCTTAAGACGCGGTCTTGCTTTCGCTGTTCGGGTCAAGCATGCGGTGCATGTGAACGATGAAATACCGCATATGGGCATTGTCCACCGTCATCTGCGCCTTCGATTTCCAGGCCTCGAGGGCCGAGGCGTAGTTCGGAAAAATGCCGACAATATCCAGTTGATCCAGGTTCCTGAAGTTCATCGACTCCAGGCTCTCAAGCTCGCCGCCGAATACAAGGTGCAAAAGCTGTTTGTTGTTGCCATCAGCCATGGGACCACTCCAAGAATAAACGGTGTCATTGATCAGAGCGGGGTTTGCGGCAATTCGATTAAAAGGTCAATGCCCGTCGGATGAGTGCAACAATGCCAGCAATCCCGGCACCTGCCCGTGCGACGCCGCCAGCAGGAGGCCACGCGACGGATCAGGCTCATTGTAAAGCATCCGCGCACCGGTCCGGTCGACCAGGACGTGTCCGGTTTCGGCAAGCAGGGTGTCCGCTGCGGCCAGATCCCATTCGCTGGCTTGCGGGCGGACGAACACGCCGTCCAGTTCGCCTCGCGCCACGGCGGCAACCCGAAGCGCCAGGGACGGGCCGCCGGCGACCTTCTTGAGGCCGGCATCCACACCGGGATGCATCTGACTGGCAACCATGTCGGGAACCGCGACCCGCAACGGTGCAGTCTGTTGCTCCGGTTCGCCGGCAGCGAGACGGACATCGTTGAGAAAGGCTCCGCCTCCGGCGCATGCGCGCCAGATTTCGCCGCGTGCCGGGGCGGCGAGAACCCCGGCGACCGGCTTGCCGTCCTCGACAAGGCCAACACTCACGCACCAGTCCGGCCGCCCGGCGACATAGGCCCGGGTTCCGTCGATCGGATCGACGATGAACACCCGCCTGTAGGCGAGCCGGTGTTCGGTATCTTCCGCCTCCTCCGAGAGCCAGCCATAACCGGGCCGGGCTTCCAGCAGCAGTTTCTTCAGCAGTTCATCGATGGCAATATCCGCCTCGCTGACCGGAGAGCGGCCGCCATTCTTGAACCAGACTTCCGGATCCTGGCGGAAATGGGACATGGCGATGTCTGACGCCAGACGCGACGCCTCGAGCATCAGCGCCAGATCGTCGGCATAAGGTTCGGAGCCGGGGGTGTCAGTCACCGGCAAGGGTCATGCCTTCGACGGCGATGGTCGGCGCCGCGATCGAGTATTTGGCGTCGATGTCGTTGGCGAGCGTCATGCGCTTGAACATGTCCTTGAGATTGGACGCGATGGTGACTTCGGACACCGCAAAGCTCAGCTTGCCGTTTTCGATCCAGAAGCCGGATGCGCCACGGCTGTATTCGCCGGTTACCGCATTGACACCCTGGCCAATCAATTCGGTGACATAGAACCCGGTGCCGACCGAGGCGATCAGATCCTCGGGGCCCTGCGGACCGGGATTGACGATGACATTGGTCGAAGACGGAGACACGCCGCCGCCGCGGCTCGCGCGACCGTTGCTCTTGAGCCCCAGTTCACGCGCGACTGCCGTCGTCAGGTACCATTGCTTGAGAACGCCGTCCTCGACCATGGTCAAGGGACCGACAGAGACGCCTTCGCCGTCGAACGGACGCGAGGCCGAACCGCGCCGGACAAACGGGTTGTCGACCAGCGTGAGGCCGTCAATCGCCACCTTCTTGCCCATCATGTCCTTGAGGAAGGACGTCTTGCGGGCGACGGAGGCTCCGTTGATGGCGGACACCAGATGGCCGATCAGGCCGCGTGCAGCCCGCGGATCAAAGACCACGGTGACGTTCGAGCCGGTCTTGACCTTGCGCGGATTGACGCGCGCGGCGGCGCGTTCGCCGGCACGGCGGCCGATATCCCCGGCCTCATCCAGATCGGCAAAGAACACGCGGCTGTCAAAATCGTAATCGCGCTCCATCCTGACGCCCTCGCCGGCGATGACACTGACGGATCGCGAGAAGCCGGAGCGCTCGAAGGCGCCCGAGAAACCATGCGAGGTGGCCAGCACCATGCCGAAAAGCCCAGTTCCCGCTCCCGCGCCGACCGAACTTGAAACACCCGGCACCGACAATGCAGCCGCCTCGGCTGCGGTGGCGGCTTCGATGAGGCTCTCGGCGGACGGCTCGGTCGGATCGTATAGATCAAGGTCGGGCCAGGTCCTGGCGAGCATTTCCGCATCGGCGAGACAGGCGTGCGGGTCTTCAGGCGACACGCGCGCCATGGCCACCGCGCGTTCGGCCAGGGCGGCCTCATCGGCTCCCTGCCCGGCGTGAACGGTTGCGACTTTCTGGCCGACGAACACCCGAAGGCTGAAATCATCTGATTCGGAGGACTGGGTGTTTTCGACCTGGCCATTGCGCACCGAAGCCGATCTGGAGCGGCTGCGAACCACCAGCGCATCGGCCTGATCGGCGCCGGCGGAACGGGCCCGCCCGATAAGACGCTCGGCTGTCGCCAGCAAGCCTTCGGATTGTTGTGTATCACTCATGTTTTTTGGCCTTTCGCTTGGCTCTCATGTATTGTCCCGACCGTCAAGCATCAAGCCCAACATGGTCCGAGCCGGCCCTTATACGACAAAGGAGCGCAATGAATGGCTGCAGTCGAAGCCACCCTGTACACCGAAAGCCTCGTCCTCTTGTGCGGAGCGGTTGTCGCGGCCCCGCTGTTCAAGAAAATCCGGCTCGGAACGGTTCTCGGCTACCTTGCCGCCGGCATTGTCATCGGTCCGCTGCTACGGATCATCACAGATGGCGAGGAGATCCTGCATTTCGCGGAACTCGGCGTGGTGCTGCTGCTGTTCATCATCGGGCTGGAGCTCAAGCCGTCGCGGCTGTGGCAATTGCGGCGCGACATTTTCGGGCTCGGACTGGTGCAGGTCGTGGTCTCGGCGCTGGCAATCCTCGGCGTGGCGGTGGCGCTTGGCGGGCAACCATGGGCGGCGGCCGTCGTGATCGGTTTCGGACTGGCGCTCTCGTCGACCGCGTTCGGCGTCCAAATCCTGAATGAACGCGGCGAACTCAACACGCGGTACGGCCAGCAATCCTTCTCGATCCTGCTGTTTCAGGACATCGCAATCGTGCCGATCCTGGCGCTGGTGCCGCTTGTCGCGCCGGTAACCGATAATGGCGGCAGCTCGATACTTACTGATGTCGCCATAACGGTCGGCGCGATCGTGGCCCTGCTGGTCGCCGGCCGGTATCTTCTCAATCCGCTGTTCCAGGTGATTGCCGGGACAGGCGCCAAGGAAGCAATGATTGCCGCCGCCCTGTTTGTCGTGCTGGCGTCGGGGACGCTGATGCAGGTTGCCGGTCTTTCCATGGCGCTCGGTGCCTTCATCGCCGGCGTCATGCTGGCTGAATCCTCCTACCGGCATGAGCTTGAGGCTGATATCGAGCCATTCCGCGGCATCCTGCTCGGGCTGTTCTTCATGGCGGTCGGCCTGTCGCTCGATCTCAGTGTGATCCGCGACAATATCCTTGTCATCCTGATCGCCGTCCCGGTGTTGATGATCATCAAGGCCCTGGTGATCTACGGCGCATGCCGGGCCTTTGGCTCGACGCACAACAACAGCGTCCAGATCGCGGGACTGCTGCCACAGGGCGGAGAATTCGGCTTTGTCATTTTCAGCGCTGCAGCGGCTGCGGGCGTTTTCGCCCAGTCGACGGCCTCACTGCTGGTGGCCATCGTCACCATTTCGATGGCGCTGACGCCGCTTGCCGCGCTTCTGGCCAACCGGTTGATGCGGGAGGCGGCCGACGAGCAGATGGACGAGGATTTCGCCGGCGCCGGTTCCGATGTGCTGATGATCGGATTCTCGCGCTTTGGCCAGATCGCCTCGCAGATCCTGCTCGCCGGCGGCTCCGACGTGACCATCATCGATCAGTCGGCCGACAGGATCAGATCCGCCTCGAAATTCGGTTTCAAGATCTATTACGGCGACGGAACCCGTAAGGAGGTGCTGGTGGCAGCCGGCATCGAGCGGGCGAAGATCGTGGCCGTTTGCACCCACAAGCAGGAGATCACGGACAAGATCGTCGACTTGATTCAGGCCGATTTCCCGACCGCGCGGATATTCGCCCGCGCCTATGACCGGACCCATACCTTGTCGCTGCGCGCCCGGGGCGTGGACTACGAGGCCCGCGAAACTTTCGAATCCGGCATGCTGTTCGGGCGCAAGACGCTCGAAGCGCTCGGAACCTCGGAAGACCGGGCGGCGGCCATCAGCGAGGATGTGCGCCACCGCGACGAAGAGCGGCTGGCAATCCAGGCCGTGGAAGGTCTTCTCGCAGGTCGGGAAAAACTGCACACGCGACCGGTCACGCCCGAACCGCTGATCAAGCCGAAACGCGAATCCGAGCGGCTGGACAAACCGCTCAAAGACGATATCAGCCTGTCGGACCCTGCGTGAAAACCCGGTTGAAAAGAAAGAGACAACATGACGCCCTTCCATCTCGCCTTCCCGATCAGAGATATCGAAGAGACCCGCCGCTTTTACGGCGACGTGCTCGGCTGCCCGATGGGGCGATTCACCGACAGCTGGATCGATTTCGATCTTTTCGGGCATCAGATGTCCGGCCATGTCCGGGCGGATGCCGGCACCGGCGCCGCATCGGGCACGGTTGACGGTCACTCGGTTCCCATCCCGCATTTCGGCGCAGTGCTCGAGATGAAGGACTGGAAAGACCTGGCAGCCAAGCTTGAGGCCGCGGACGGCATCGACTGGATCATGAAGCCAACCATAAGGTTCGCGGGCCAGCCGGGAGAGCAGGCGACACTGTTCCTGCGCGACCCATCCGGCAACGCGCTGGAATTCAAAGGCTTTGCCGACCTGGGACAGGTGTTCGCCTCGTGACGACCGGAAAGCCGGCTCCAGCCCGGGCCCAGGCCGCCCCGCGCGGCGAGCCGGCGAAGTTCGTCACCGGTTCGACCATGCGGCATGTCGTGGTGATGACGGCCACCGGCTCGATCGGGCTCGTGGCGGTGTTCATAGTCGACGCGCTCAACCTGTTCTACATCTCGCTGCTGGGTCAGCAGGAGCTGGCGGCAGCGATCGGCTATGCGGGAACCCTGCTGTTCTTCAGCACCTCCATTGCCATCGGCCTGTCGATTGCGGCCACGGCGCTTACGGCGCGCGCGCTGGGACGCGGAAACCGGGCCGAGGCGCGCGAGATCGCCGGCGCCTCGATCGCCTACATGATCATCCTGATGACCAGCACCGTGGCGCTTGCCTATCCGTTTCTGGCTAAGCTGGTCTTGATGATGGGGGCGAAGGGCGAGACCGCGCAGCTGGCAACGGAATTCATGCAGATCGTGCTGCCCTCGTTGCCGGTTCTGGGGATCGGGATGTGCCTGTCGGCCCTGCTGCGCGCCGTCGGCGACGCCAAGCGGGCGATGTACGTGACGCTGGGCGCAGGCGCGCTGACCGCCGTGCTCGATCCGGTGTTCATCTTCGGTTTCGACCTCGGCATCCATGGTGCTGCCATCGCCACCGTGATCTCGCGCTTTGCCCTGGTCGGCATCGGCCTTTATTCGCTGCTCAGGATCCACAATCTTGTCGCCATGCCATCGGCATCGATCATGCGGCGAGAGATCCGGCCGTTCCTGGCGATCGGGTTGCCGGCGCTGATGACCCAGATCGCCACCCCGGTGGGCAATACCTTCGTGACGACCACCATGGCAGAGCACGGCGATGCCGCCGTCGCCGGCTGGGCCGTGGTCGGACGCCTGATCCCCGTGGCCTTCGGTGCGCTGTTCGCGCTCTCCGGCGCCGTGGGACCGATCCTCGGCCAGAACTATGGCGCCAAGCGCTATGACCGCCTGATCTCGACGATGCGCGACAGCCTGCTGTTCATCACCATCTACACGCTTGTCACCTGGGCGGTTCTGGCGCTGTTTCGAAACCAGATCGCCGATATCTTCGGCACGACCGGCGAAGCCCGGGACGTGATCGTGTTTTTCTGCCTGTTCGTGGCGGGTAGCTTCGTGTTCAACGGCATGCTGTTCGTGGCCAACGCCGCGTTCAACAATCTGGGCTATGCGCTTTACTCGACAGTGTTCAACTGGAGCCGCTCCACCCTCGGGGTCATCCCCTTCGTCTGGCTCGGATCCCACTGGTACGGCGCGCAAGGCGCGTTGGCCGGATACGGGCTCGGCGCGGTGGTGTTCGGCCTCGCCTCGATCATCGTCTGCTTCCGGGTGATCGCGAAAATCGAGGACCGGGACGGAAGCGGCCCCGACGCACCGGCGGTTCAGGCGCCGCCGGCGGGGCAATCGGCGTTTACCAGCGGCAAGGCGTCGACGCTGTAGAACTAATTGAAGAATGCAAACGCGGCGTCGAGATCGCGCTTGAGCTGCTCGGCGACGCCTTGCGATTCGGCCAGGATTTCCCT
>JAHJUC010000374.1 GCA_018829385.1 Alphaproteobacteria bacterium | reverse complement strand
TCGGCTAATCCAGCAGGACGGCCGTTCGGTCGCGCGGAAATCGGAGCATTTCATGGTCGCAAGCCATACCATCACGCCTGTTATCCTGTGCGGCGGCGCGGGATCGCGGCTCTGGCCGATGTCACGGGATTCCAAGCCGAAACAGTTTCACAAGCTGGTCAATGACAAGACCCTGCTGACCAACACGCTCGAGCGCGTCGACTACAGGGGCGAAGGCCTGCGCTATCTGCCGACCCGGATCGTCGGCGGCATTGCATTCGAAGCGCTGCTGACCGAGCAGGGCGAAACCGGCAGCGTCGAGGTCGAGCGCTACGTGCTCGAGCCGCTCATCCGCGACACCGCCGCCGCGATTGCGGCTGCAATCGTCGACCTGGCCGACACCGACCCGGACAGGATGGTGCTGGTGCTGCCGTCCGACCACCAGATTTCCGATGTGGCCGCCTTTTTCGATGTGATCCGTACCGGCGCTCGGGCGCTTGCCGAACGCGGCGGCATCATGACCATCGGCATCGCGCCGACGCGGCCGGAAACGCAGTACGGCTATATCGAGCGCGGCGACGGGGCCGGTCCGGTCTATGACGTGTCGCGGTTTCGCGAAAAGCCCGATCTCGAGACCGCCGAGACCTTTCTGCGCTCCGGCCGGTTCTTCTGGAACGCCGGCATCTTCATGTTCCGCGCCGGCGAAATGGGCGCCGAACTCGCCCGGCAGCAGCCCGAGGTCTGGGCCCAGGCGAGGCTGGCCGTCGAGCGCGCCGATGTCGAGGGCAAGTGCTACCGGCTCGATCCGGAGGCTTTTGCCGCCAGCCCGAAGATTTCGATCGACTACGCGGTGATGGAAAACGCGCCGCGCATCGGCGTGGTTGCCGCGAGCTTCGACTGGAATGACCTGGGCTCATGGAACCAGCTGCACGACGGCTCGCCGCTCGACGAGCATGGCAATGCCCGGTTCGGCGACGTGCTGACCATCGACGTCCACAACAGCTATCTCCGCTCCGAGGACCGGCTGCTGGCGGTCGCGGGGCTCGACAACATCATCGTCGTCTCCCAGCCCGATGCGCTGCTGATCGTCCATCGCGACAAGTCGCACCTGGTCAAGGACATTGCCGGCGGCGTTAAGAACACCGGCGAATGGCCGCCGCTGGCGGTCGCCCATTCCGGCCGGCCGGTGCCTTCGCCGCGGGTGATCCGCAAGTGGCTGTTCGACACCGCGCTGCCGCTCTGGGCCGGTGTCGGCGTCGACCGGGTGCATGGCGGCGTGCACGAAGCGCTCAATCATGACGGCAGCCCGGCCAACCTCGGCTACAAGCGGCTGAGAGTCCTGGCCCGGCAGATCTACTGCTTTGCCAATGCCGAACTGCTCGGCTGGGAGGGCGACTCCCGCGAGGTGCTGGAGCATTGCTTCGCCACGCTCACCACCACCGGCTGGCATCGCGATGGCGGCTGGATCCATCTGTGGAACCCTGACGGCACGGTGAAGGACCCGCAGCGCGACACCTATGACCAGTGTTTCGTGCTGCTGGCGCTGGCATGGCTCTGGAAGGCCACGAAATGGCCGGAAGCCCGGGTCTGGGCCGAGCGCACCATCGCCTACATGGACGATCATCTGGTCGACCGCGCCAATGGCGGATTTTACGAATCGAGCCTCAGGCTCGATTACCGCCGCGCCAACCCGCACATGCATTATCTCGAGGCGATGCAGGCCTGGTACGAGGTCACCGGCGAGCGCGCCTTCCTCGATCGCGCCCAGACCGCGGTGGAACTGTTCAAGTCGGTGTTCTTCAATCCCGAGAGCTGGAGCGTCACCGAGCATTTCGAGCGCGACTGGTCGGTGCGCAAGGACAAGCCCGCCCGGGTCGAGCCCGGCCATCACTATGAATGGGTCTGGCTGCTGTTGCGTCAGGCGCGCTTCGCGGGTCAGCCGGAGCTCAAGGAATATTGCCGCAAGCTCTATGCCACCAGCCATGCCTTCGGCCATGCGCGCGGCACCGACGCAGTCTGCGATTCGATGGCGCCCGACGGCTCGGAGATGCTTGGAACGGCGCGGCTCTGGTGCCAGACCGAGGCGCTGAAGGCCGGGCTGCTGGCCCGGGCCGAGGGACTGCCGGGTGACGAGACGCTGTTCATCCGCATGCTCGACGTCATCTTCAACCGCTACCTGACCACACCGGCGCCCGGCGGCTGGTACGACCAGATCGATCCGAAGGGCCGGGTGATCTCGAAGGACATGCCGACAAGCACCTTCTACCACGTGTTCTGCGCGCTGGTGGAGTATCTCAGGCACGAGGAAATGCTGCCCTGACCGGCCGGGCTGTGGCTCCGGCTGGCGGCTTGCTGGCAGGCTACGGCTTGCCCGCCGGGTGAAGGGACGAACGGGAGGAAAACGCATATGGCTGCGAAATTCGGCACAAGCGGGCTTCGCGGCCTCGTCGGCGAGCTGACCGACGGCACGGCGGCCGCCCATGCCCGCGCCTTTGCCCGCCATCTCAAGCAGACCGGCATGGCTCAAGCCGGAGCGCCGGTCTTCATCGGCCGCGACATGCGCGCCTCAAGCCCGGAAATCGCGGCACAATGCGCCGC
>JAHJUC010000373.1 GCA_018829385.1 Alphaproteobacteria bacterium | reverse complement strand
GGCTGGTCTTCTGCTTGGCCACCTGGCTTTCCCCGGATGAACGATACCGCCGTCGGCGGCGCTGACATGCGTGCATAACGATCTTGCCGGCTCAAGGCCAGACCGGTGAGGCACGGTCTGTGCGAAGACTGTGAAAACCGGCGACAGGGAAGGCCTCAAACAAACCGTTGCCGCCCGGCGCGCGGCATGGCAAGAGACCGCAATGAACAGGGATACGACAGAGAGTTTCGCCTCACGGCTCGAAGCGACGGCGCGGCAGGTGGCGGCGGAGCTGGAAGCGTTGCTGTCCGGCACCCTGCTTGAGGGCGAGATCGCCCGCCCAGATCATCTGCTGGCCGCCATGCGGCACGGCGTTCTCAACGGCGGAAAGCGGCTGCGGCCGTTTCTGGTGCTGGAGACGGCCCGTCTCCTGGGTGCGCCGGAGCACGCCGCAAGGCGGGTCGCGGCGGCGCTGGAATGCATTCATTGCTACTCGCTCATTCACGACGACCTGCCGTCGATGGATGACGATGATCTCAGGCGCGGCCAGCCGACAGTGCATGTCGCCTTTGACGAGGCAACGGCGATCCTGGCCGGCGACGCGCTGCTGACGCTGGCGTTCGACATCCTATCCTCGCCCGAAACCGAGCTGCCGGCGGACGCCCGGTTGCGGCTGATCAACCAGCTTGCACGGGCCGCCGGGATTGGCGGCATGGTCGGCGGCCAGTCGCTTGACCTCGATGCCGAGCGGGTGGCGCCGGACGAGGCGGGCATTGTTAGGCTGCAGGCGATGAAAACCGGCGCGCTGCTGCGCTATGCCTGCGCCGCAGGCGCCATTGCCGCCGGGGCCGATGACCAGGTTCTGGCAAGGATGACCCGCTTCGGTGAGATTGTCGGGCTTGCTTTCCAACTGGCGGATGACCTTCTGGACGTAACTTCCGATGCGGCAACGCTGGGCAAGGCCGCGGGCAAGGATGCCGGGCGAGGCAAGGGAACGCTGGTATCGCTCCACGGCGTCGCCGCGGTACGGCAGCGGCTCGACGGGCTGGTCGAGGAAGCCTCGTCGCTGCTCGAGCCGTTCGGCCAAGATGGCGAGACGTTGCGGCGGGCTGCGGGCTTCATCGCCAGCCGGGAGCGCTGATCCCGATGGGTGTCCCCGACCCTGTTTTCCGGCAGCGGAAGCGGATTCTGTAGGTTTTTAATTAACGATCTCGCGGCATTATCCACTCAAACGGGTGCTGCCAGAAACATGACTGAAAAAAGCAAAGATCAGGATGAAACCGCGTTTGCGCGGCGATCGGTTTGGACGCTGCGCATCGGCTATATCGTGTCGCTGCTGGCGATTGCCGTCATTTGCACATTCTTTTTCATCGAGCAGCGCGACCGCAACCGGTTGATCCAGCAGATCGGCGAGGTTTCGACCGAGTTTGCGGAAATCGACCACGATCTTCGTGCCATCGCCGTTCAGACCAAGCGAGTTGCCCAGACCTACGTGGACTACCAGGCATCCGTCGACATGCGACTCGACGGCGCCACCCTGCTGGAAAAGCGCAAGATCCGCGAGAGCATGCGTGTCGATCCCGACATCGTCTCGACCTTGTCGAGCTTGCGTTTCCGGTTTGAAAGAGCGCGCTGGAAGATCAAGCATCTCGAAGACGCGTGGAATGCCTTGCCCGGCGAACTGACCCGGCAGATCCAGGCGCAATCGCGCTACATGACCAATGCGGATCCGTTCCTCAATCACCGGCAGATGCTCGGTGCAGAGCGGCTGGATACCGCGCGGACAAAAAAGGACATGTACTGGGCGGCCCGCGAAATCAACGCCATGTTCGAGGAGGTGATCCAGCCGTCCAATCTCTTTGTCCAGGAAGAGTTCCGCGATTATCTGGCCGAACAGTCCCTGGCGCAGGGGGCGCTGCTGCAGCGATACCTGCTGGCGACCATCGGTGTGCTGCTGGTGCTTGGCCTCGGCGTCTTCGTTCCCATCGACATCATCATCCGCCAGATGATCAAACGGCTGCAGGACAAGACCCGCGATATCGACGCGGCCCTCACCAAGGCCAAGATGGGTGACCGGGCGAAATCCGAATTCCTTGCCACGATGAGCCACGAGATCCGCACGCCGATGAACGGGGTGCTCGGAATGGCGGAGCTTCTGACGCGAACCGAACTCGATACGCGGCAGCGCACCTTTACCGATGTCATTCTCAAGTC
>JAHJUC010000372.1 GCA_018829385.1 Alphaproteobacteria bacterium | reverse complement strand
TAGTAGACCGACAGCGGATTGAACACCTGGCCGAAGATGCGCGGATAACAGGCGAGCTCGATGCGGGCAGCCCGCTGCTCAAGGCCGGCCTCGGCGAGCAAGGCGTCGGCATGGGCGCGCAGGGATGGCTGATCCGAGCCGCGCAAATGGTCGGCTTCGTGAAAGGACACCACGTTTGTGCCATTGACCGAAAACAGCGGCGACAGCCGATCAGCCTGATCGAGACGGTCGAGATCGATCAGCAGCGAGTAGACCCGGTAGCGGAACCGGTGACCGACCGGCTTCATGCGCTGGTGCATCACGTCGCCGGCATAGAGGCATGCGGGCGGTCTCGCGGCGTCAGGTTCCGGAACGGAGGTGGGCTGGTCTGGCATCATGATCACGCAGCCACTTCCGCGGTCCGGTGCGCGCCCGCCCGCCAGGGCAGGACCGCGCCCAGCGCTTCCGCCGCCAGGATTCCGGACGTGAGCCCGTCCTCGTGGAAGCCGTAGCCGGTCCATGCGCCGGCAAAGAAGGTGTTGTTGTCGCCCTGGATCCGGCCAAGCCTTGCCTGGACGTCCATCGCGTCCGTGCCGAATTGCGGATGGTCGTAGCTGTATTCGCCGAAGACCAGTTCCGGGCGCGGCTCGCGGTCGGGGTTGAGGGTCACGAACAGCGGCTTCGCGGGATCGATGCCCTGCAGCCGGTTCATCCAGTAGGAAACGGCGACATTGGCATCGCTGCGCTGGTCGGACGAGCGCAGGTAGTTCCAGGAGGCCCAGACCTTCTTGCGGGTCGGCATCAACCGCTCGTCGCGGTGCAGCACCACGCGGTTGGGGCTGTAGGGGATGGCGCTCAGGATCGACGCTTCCTGTTCGGTCGGCCGGTCGAGAATGCGAAGCGCCTGGTCGGTGTGGCAGGCGAGGATCACCCGGTCATAGGATCTCGTCGCACCCGTCGTGTCGAGGATGTCGACGCCTTCGGCGCTCCGGCGCACCGAGACGACACCGGCATCCAGGCGAACCCGGTCGCCGAGCGGCGCCAGCAACCTGGTGAGATAGTTGCGGCTTCCGCCGGTCACCGTGCGCCAGGTCGGCCGTTCGGAATAGATAAGGCGGTGGTTCT
This sequence comes from Alphaproteobacteria bacterium, assembly GCA_018829385.1. Classification (GTDB taxonomy): domain Bacteria; phylum Pseudomonadota; class Alphaproteobacteria; order Rhizobiales; family Rhizobiaceae; genus Hoeflea. Next base: position 2,010 of record JAHJUC010000372.1, on the reverse strand, counting down.
CGAAGAAATTGACGAAATAGGTGGCGGGGAACTCCATCATCCGCTTGGCCGGTGTCGACCAGATCGCCGCCGCCATGGGAACCAGATAATTGTTCATGAAGCCCGGCGAGAAGCCGCGCCAGTTGAGGTAATCGCCGATCGAGCGGGCGGCGAGGTGCCCCTCGGCGCGATCCTGCAGGCAGATCTTGTTGAAGCGCAGGATCTCGCGCAGCATCAGCAGGAAGGAGGGGCGCAGCAGGTTGCGCTTCTGGGCGAACAGGGTCGACAGATTGTCGCCGCCCCATTCCAGCTTGCCGTAATCCAGCGACAGCGCAAAGCTCATGTCGCTGTCGTGGGTCTTCACACCCAGATGCTCAAACAGCGCGGTCAGATTGGGATAGTTGAGTTCGTTGTAGACGATGAACCCGGTGTCGACCGAAAGGTGCGTGCCGTCATAATCGATTTCGACGGTCGCGGTGTGGCCGCCGGGGCGCTTCTCGGCTTCGTAGAGGGTGACATCATGAATGTCGCGCAGGGCCCACGCAGCCGATGCACCGGAAATACCGGAGCCGACGACGGCCACCTTTAAGCGCTCTGGACCGGTTGCGACTGGAAAAGGCTTCATATGAACGTTCATGCGGCATCCTTGATCTGCTGATAGGCGGCCAGCGCGCGGTCGCGCGCCAGTTGATGGTCGACAACCGGGTGAGGGTAGGTGTCGCCGAGGCGAACGCCGGCGGTCGTAAGAACCTGTTCGGGCGCTGTCCACGGCTTGTGGATGTATCTCGACGGCATCTCTGCCAGTTCGGGCACGAATGTGCGGGTGTAGTCTCCGTCGGGATCGAACTTTTCGCCCTGCAGCACCGGGTTGAAGATCCGGAAATAGGGGGCGGCATCGGCGCCAGAGCCTGCGACCCACTGCCAGCTTGCGGCATTGGAGGCGGGATCGGCGTCCACAAGCGTATCCCAGAACCAGTCCTCGCCCTTGCGCCAGTCAATCATCAGGTGCTTGGTCAGGAAGGAGGCGACGACCATGCGCACGCGGTTGTGCATCCAGCCGGTCTGCCAGAGCTGACGCATGCCGGCATCGACGATCGGATAGCCGGTCAGCCCCTTCCGCCAGGCGGAAAGCGCCTTTTCATTGTCAAGCCACGGGAAGTCATCGAATTTCGGATTGTGGTTCCTTGCCGCCAGCCCCGGCTCGTTGGCGAGCAGATGCCAGGAAAATTCCCGCCAGCCGACTTCCTTGCGGAACTTGGTCGTGTCGGCGGGCGCCGCCTCGGCGGTTTTCAGCGCGTCAAGGATCTGTGCCGGGGTGATTTCGCCATTGGCAAGATGCGGAGACAGGCCCGAGGTCGCGTCCACACCGGGGATGTCGCGTCGGTCCGAATAGCCATGCATGCGGTTCTCGATGAAATCGGTCAGCCGCGCATGCGCTCCGGCCTCGCCGGGCGTCCAGGCTTCCGCCAGGCCGCCGGACCAGTCGGGCCTCGATGGGAGCAGGCGCCAGCTGTCCAGGGGCTCGGATTTCAACTCCGACACGTCGGTCAACGCCTCCAGGGATTTCGGTGCATCCAGCGGGAGCCGGTTTTCGGCATCCGGCTCAAGCGCGCGCCAGAAAGGGCTGTAGACCTTGTAATAGGTGCCGGAGCCGGTGCGCAGCCGCGTCGGCTCATGCAGCAACTGGCCGGCGAAACTCTCGGCGACGATCCCATCGGTCTGAAGTCCTGCCTTGAGTGCCGAATCGGCGTCGAGAAAGGCCGGATCGTAGCGGCGGTTCCAGTAGACGGCCGAGGCTCCCGTGGCCTTGACCAGCGCCGGCACAAGATCGGCGGGGTCGCCGCTGAGCAGAACGAGCGGCGCGCCGAGGCGTTCGAGTGATTGGGAAAGCCTTGAGAGGGAATGATGCAGCCACCAGGCGCGTGCGCCACCCAGCGGTCGCGCAGGGCTTCGGGTTTCGCGGATATAGACCGGAACGAGCGACCGGTGCCGGCTTGCCGCAACCAGAGCCTGGTTGTCCCCAACCCGCAG
>JAHJUC010000371.1 GCA_018829385.1 Alphaproteobacteria bacterium | reverse complement strand
GCCGCCAAGGGCGCCGAATTCCAGCGCCAGCAACGCACCCGCCTCGCCGCCGGCAAAAAAGATGGCTGTGGTGAGCATCGCCGCAAGCGCGGTGCAGACCACCGCCCCTTGCGCCAGGGGCCGCGCTTCGCGCTGCTCGCGCTCCTCGCCGAAGACGTAAAACATCATCGCAAACAGCAGCAGGCCGGCGGATGCGGCACCGAAGCCGCCGAGAAGCCCGAAGACGACGCTTTGTCCAAGCGGGGACAGGCCGATGGCCCGCATCGCGGCGATGGCGCTGTCCACAAGCCCGGCATCGGCGAAGAGGGTCAATCCGGCCACCGAGATACCGCCCTGCGGCGCATAGGTCACAACCAGCGCCAGCAGCGACAGGTAGCAGACCCAGAACAGCATCATCGAGGCGTAGTACAGGCGGCTTGATATCATCACGGGTCCGTCGGAGCTCATGGGATGTGGTTGATCTTGCCCGACACCATGACGGCGGCGGTCGGCCTGCGCAATGTAAACCATTTGTTAAGGTTAACGGCCGCCATTGCCCAACGTGCCCGAGCCGCCTATGAGGAGGCTCCCCTCATCCGGCGATACCCATGATCCCTATTTTCGAAAGCATCCTGCCGATTTTCCTGATCGTGCTTCTCGGCGTGGCGCTCAGACGCGCGCCGTTTATCGACCAGAGCGTCTGGCCCGGTCTGGAAACGATCGGCTATTACCTGCTGTTTCCATCGCTTCTGTTCCTGACCCTGGCAACAGCCGATTTTTCCGGTCTTGAACTCGGCACCGTTGCGCTGGTTGCGCTGCTGGCGATGATCGTCATGACAATCCTGCTGGTCGTCATTCATCCGCTCGCCCGGGTTCGGGGCATGTCGGACGCAAGCTATACATCGCTGTTTCAGACGTCCTCGCGCTGGAATGCGTTCATCGCGCTTGCGATCGCGGAGAAACTGGCCGGTGCCACCGGTCTGGCCCTGGTGGCCCTGGTGATGGCGGTGCTCGTCATCCCGCTCAACCTGATCAATGTCACCATGCTGGTCTGGTACGGAACCGGAGCACGCAGCATGGGAACGCTCGCCAAACGCATTGTCGGAAACCCGCTGATCCTCGGCTGTGCCGCAGGCATTGCCGTCAACGCCCTGCCCTTCGATCTCTACCCGCCGGTCGAACAGGCAGTCGACCTGATCGCACGCTCCTCGCTCGGGCTCGGGCTGTTGATGGTCGGCGCCGGCCTCAAGCTCAACGATGCGCTGAGGCCCGGCCCCGCGGTGATGACGCCTGTGGCGCTCAAGCTGATCGTTTTCCCGGTCATCATGGTGGGACTGGCGCTCGGTTTCGGGCTCAGCGGAGAGACGGTGCTGATCCTGGCGCTCTGCGCGTCCGTGCCGACAGCGATGAACGGCTACCTGCTGGCGCGCCAGATGGGCGGCGATGCACCGCTTTATGCTGCCGTCACCACCGTGCAGACGGTGGCGTCCTTCCTGACCATTCCGGCGGTGATGTGGGCGGCCGGGCTGGTCTCAGGCGTTCAGGCCGCCGGCGGATAGAGCAGATCGACGATCTGGCGGGCATCGAACCGGGCATCGAGCATGCCGTAGGTCGAGCGCCATGCGCCGCCAAGGCGGGTCTCGACAAAGGCTTCGGCAACATGACCGGCGCCCAACCGGGTCAGTTCAGCCGCGGCAGCGGCAAGCGCCAGCTGCTCGGTCAGAAGCCGCGCGGCACCCTCATCGCGTTCAGCCACCGCCATACAGGCGCGCAGCACGTCAACCGTGCGCGGACCTGCGGCGCCAAGGTCGCGGTTGATGCTCTCGAGCGCGACCTCGCACAGATCGCGGCCACGGGTCAGCACCCTCAGGACATCGAGCGCCATGACGTTGCCCGAGCCTTCCCAGATGGCGTTGACCGGAGCCTCCCGGTAGTGCCGGGCCACCGCGCGTTCCTCGACATAGCCGTTGCCGCCCATGCATTCCATCACCTCGTAGATGACCGAGGGTGCGATCTTGCAGGTCCAGTACTTGACCACCGGGGTCATCAGCCGGGCGATGGCCGCCTCGGCCGGATTGTCACGAGCCTTGTCGAAGGCGCGCGCCAGGCGCAGCGACAATGCGGTTGCGGCCGCGGTGTCGAGCGCCAGGTCGGCCAGCACCCGCGCCATCAACGGCTGGTCGATCAGCAATTCGCCGAACACCCGGCGGTGACGGCAATGATGCACGGCTTCGGCGAGGCTCGCGCGCATCATGCCGGCGGAGGCCAGTGCGCAATCGAGCCGGGTCAGCGTCACCATGTCGAGAATGGTGCGCACGCCCTCCCCCTCGCCGCCGAGCAGGAAGCCGAAGGTGTCGCTGAACTCGACTTCGGAGGAGGCGTTCGACCGGTTGCCGAGCTTGTCCTTCAGCCGCTGCAGCCGCAGACCGTTGAGGCTGCCGTCCTCGAGAATGCGCGGCACCAGGAAGCAGCTCAACTCGCCGCTCGATTCGGCGCCGGTCCGGGCCAGCATGACGAAGGCATCCGACATCGGTGCGGACAGGAACCATTTGTGGCCCGACAGCCGGTAGACCCCCTCGCCCGCGCGGGTCGCGACACTCTGGTTGGCGCGCACATCGGTGCCGCCCTGCTTCTCGGTCATGCCCATGCCGATGGTCACGCCGGACTTCTGCATCGCCGGGCGATGGCTGGAATCGTAACGCCGCGACACCACCTGCGGTGCCCAGGCCTTCTCGATGCGCGGCGAGGCCATGATCGCGGCAATCGAGGCGTTGGTCATGGTCAGCGGGCACAGGTGTCCGCATTCGAGGCCTGCCGTGAGGAAGAAGCGGATGGCGCGCGCCTGGTGCGCATAGCCCGCCTCCTCGCGCCGGCCTTCCCAGACCGAGCCTTGCAGGCCGCCTGCCACGCCGCGGCGCATCAGTGCGTGCCAGCTGGGATGGAAATCGACCTGGTCGATGCGGTTGCCGAACCCGTCATGGGTCCTGAGTTCGGGCAGGGAGCGGTTGGCGATGCGGGCCAGATCCTGCGCTTCGGCGGAGGCCACGAACTTGCCGACCGTTTCGAAATCGATGCGCAGCGCACGCGGCATGTCGGCCGCGATGTCCTTCAGCAACGGATCGGAGCGATAGGCGTTGTGCCCGGAAAAGGGCGGGCTTTGATTGTCGGCCTGGGGGCCAAAGGCTTGGATCGGGCTCATCGGACCTCGCTTACAGGGATTCGCGCGGTTTTGCATGGGGACATCGCGCATTTCCGGCTCCGGCAAGCTTGCCCCTGCCCCGGAACCTTTCTATAGACCGCACACGTCTTCAATCCTATGGGACCCATGATGTCATTTCCGCACCGCCACCTGCTCGGAATCAAGGGGCTTTCGGAGCCGGACATCCACTATCTGCTCGATCAGGCGGACGAAGCGGTCAAGATCTCCCGCCAGCGCGAGAAAAAGACGTCGACGCTACGCGGTCTCACGCAAATCAACCTGTTCTTCGAATCCTCGACCCGGACCCAGGCCTCGTTCGAGCTGGCCGGCAAACGGCTTGGCGCGGACGTGATGAACATGTCGGTGGCCAATTCCAGCGTCAAGAAGGGCGAGACCCTGGTCGACACGGCGATGACGCTCAACGCCATGCGGCCCGACGTGCTGGTGGTGCGGCATTCGTCGGCGGGCGCTGTGGCGTTGTTGTCGCAGAAGGTCGGCTGCCCGGTGATCAATGCCGGCGACGGCGCGCATGAACATCCGACCCAGGCGCTGCTCGACGCGCTTACCATCCGCCGGGCCAAGGGCAAGGTCGGACGCCTGACGGTGGCCATCTGCGGCGACGTGCTGCATTCGCGCGTCGCCCGCTCGAACATCCTGCTGCTCAACGCGCTTGGCGCCCGGGTCCGGGTGGTGGCGCCGTCGACGCTGCTTCCCTCCGGCATCGCCGACATGGGCGTCGAAGTGTTCCGTCGCATGGAGGACGGGATCAAGGACGCCGACGTGGTGATGATGCTCAGATTGCAGCGCGAGCGCATGGCCGGCTCCTTCGTGCCGTCGGTGCGCGAATATTTCCGCTATTTCGGCCTCGATGCCGAGAAGCTCAAGGCGGCGAAGGAAGATGCGCTGGTGATGCATCCCGGACCGATGAACCGTGGCGTGGAAATCGCCTCCGACATCGCCGACGGGCCGCAGAGCGTGATCGAGCAGCAGGTCGAGATGGGCGTCGCGGTGCGGATGGCGGTGATGGAGACGCTGATGCTGCATGGGGAGCTTGCCCGATGACCGCGCGGATCCTGAAGAATGTCCGGAT
>JAHJUC010000370.1 GCA_018829385.1 Alphaproteobacteria bacterium | reverse complement strand
GGCGGACGAAACCCTCTCGGAACCCTGCGACGCCCAGCCCGAAGAACTCGACATTGCCATCTGCGTCGACCGCATTCAAACCGCCTTTGACCTGCAGATCCGCCGTATCGATCACAAATGGGCCGGGCTGCGCAGCTTCCTCCCCGATGGCGACCCCACGGCAGGCTATGATCCCGATGCGCCCGGTTTCTTCTGGCTCGCCGGCCAGGGTGGATACGGCATCCAGAGCGCGCCCGCGATGGCACGCAGCGCCGCCGCGCTTGTCCAGGGGCTGGAACTGCCTGGCGACGTAGTCGATCTTGGGGTGACCACCGCGGCGCTCTCGCCTGCGCGCCAGCAGGTCGCGGCATGATGGTGCTGGTCATCATCGCTGCGGCGGCGCTGCTGTTTTCCGGGCTGGCGATTGCCTATGTGATCGGCGGCGCGGCGGTTCTGGCATTCATCGCCACGGACAACGCGCGTTATCTGGCGATCCTGCCGCAGCAGATATTCTCAAAGATCGACGTCTTCGCCCTGATGGCGATGCCATTGTTCATTCTCGCAGGCGAGCTGATGAACCGGGGCGGCATCACCGGCGCATTGATCAACCTGTCGATGGCGCTGGTCGGCCGGATCCGGGGTGGCCTCGGGCATGTCAATATCATGACCTCGGTGTTCTTTGCCGGAATCTCTGGCTCGGCGGTGGCCGACGCCGCGGCCCTGTCCAACACGCTGGTTCCGGAGATGACCCGGCGCGGCTACACGCTGACCTATGCCAGCGCCATCACTGCGGCCTCCTCGATCATCGGGCCGATTGTGCCGCCCTCGATCATACTGATCTTCTATGGCGCGCTGATGGGCACCTCCGTCACCGCGCTGTTCCTGGCCGGTATTGTGCCCGGCCTGATCTTGGCCGCAGCACTGCTTGTGCTGAATGCCATTTATGCGATGCGCCAGCAGCACCCGCGGGTCGAGAAGGCCGACATGCCGCCGCTGCTGCCCACTCTCCTGCATTCCCTGCCCGCGCTCAGCCTGCCGTTGATCATTCTCGGCGGCATCGTCTTCGGCCTGATGACGCCGACCGAAGCTGCCGCCGTCGCGGTGTTTGCCGCCCTTGGCGCCGGGTGGTTCTACGCCGGCCTCTCGGCCACAGATGTGCTCCACAGCCTGCGCCGCACTGCGATGCTTTCGGGCTCGATCTTCGTCATCATCTGTGCCGCTTCGGCACTGGGTCATCTCGGCGCGCTCGAACGCATCCCGGACATGATTTCACAGACTGTGATCGAGTGGGGCCTCGGTCCGACGGACTACATGCTGGCGATGAACGTGATCTTCCTGCTGGCCGGCATGGTGCTCGATATCCCGGTGGCGCTGGCGCTTCTGGTGCCGTTGCTGGCCCCTGTCGCCCTCGAACAGGGAGCCGATCCGGTGCATCTCGGCATCGTTTTGTGCTTCAACCTGTGCATCGGGCTGGTGTCCCCGCCGATGGGAGGCTGCCTGCTCGTGGTCTCCACCGTCACCGGCGTGAACTACTGGAAACTGGCCCGCGCCGTCATCCCCTTCGTTCTGGTCCAGATCGCAGTGCTGGCGCTGCTGATCCGGATACCCGCCCTCAGTCTGGCCTTGCCCCATGCCTTTGGCCTGGGCGGGGGCTGAGACAGCATGAAGCGTAGAAAGAAATTGATAAAGGAGAGGAACTGACATGACTTACTCGAAAATCCTGGGCGGCGCCCTGTTCGCTGCAGCCCTCACACTGGCCGGTGCGGCCAACGCCCAGATCAAGATCGCGCTCGACAGCCCGCCCGATCTGGAAGGCTCCGGCAGCTATGTCTGGGCCCACACCTTCAGCACCTATCTCAACGAGAACGGCATGCCGGCCGAGGAATTCGCCCGCGGCAGCATCGGTGGCGACGACGAACTGTTCGACCAGGTCAGCCAGGGCCTGCTGGAAGTCTCTTTGTCCCCGCTCAACATTGTCGGCTCGCTTGACAAGCTGATCTACGGTTTGCGTCTGCCCTATTTCTTCGCCGATGAAACCGAAGTGGATCGCGCGCTGAACGAAGGCGGCATGCTCGCCAAGATCAACGATGCGACGACCAAGGGCGGCGTCCGCGTGATTGCGGTCAATCACGTCGGCCAGGCGACCGGCATCTTCAACACCAAGAAGCCGGTGAAATCCGTGACCGACATGGCCGGGCTCCGGATGCGCGCGCTCGACGAGAGCCAGATCGAGCTCTACAAGGCCTGGGGTGCTTCGGGTACTATCGTCAGCTGGGCTGAAGTCCCCAATGCGCTGCAGACCGGGGTGGCCGACGGCTACATGAACCCGGCCTTTGTACCGCTCTTGTTCGGCCACACCGACTTCCTCAAGTTCTACACCGACGCCGCCGTCTCGCCATCGCTGCGTATCACCATCGTGTCGGAAGACTGGTACCAGGGACTGAGCGAGGCAGACCGCGCGAAAGTCGACGCCGCCGCGGCCGCGGCAACCGCGGCAAACCGCGAATGGCTCAAGACCCAGGATGCCGTTCTGGGCAAGCTGGAAGCTGCCGGCGTCGCCGTCGAGCGGCTCGATCAGGCCGCACGCGACGCGTTCCGCGAAGCATCCGG
>JAHJUC010000369.1 GCA_018829385.1 Alphaproteobacteria bacterium | reverse complement strand
GGCAGGCCGCCCTCGGGCTGGGTGGTGAGTTTCTGCACCGGCCAGGGCCTGGTCTTGTCGGTGCAGTCGAAGCGGAAATCCTTCAACAGCACGCCGAGCGCGATCACCGCCTCCTGCAGCGCGAAGGTGGCGCCTATGCAGATGCGCGGGCCGACGCCGAAGGGCAAATACTGGAACCGGTCGATGCTGCCGCGGTTTTCCGGCAGGAAACGGGACGGGATATAGGCTCCGGGGCGGTCCCAAAGCCTGGTGTGCCGGTGCAGGGTCCACGGCATCACCAGGATCGTGGTGCCGGCCTCGATGGTCACGGTCTCGCCCTCGCCATTGTCCCAGCTGTCATCGGCAATAGCGGCACGGTTGATCGACGGGGCCGGCGGATAAAGCCGCATTGCCTCCTCGAAGGCAGCGCGGGTCCAGGGCATTGCATCAAGCCACTTGACCGGATCGGGCTCGCGGGCCAGCACCTCGTCGATCTCCGCCTCGACCTTCTCGCGGTCGGATGGCGAATTGGCCAGGCAATAAAGTGTCCAGCCGAGTGCCCGCGCCGTGGTTTCATGACCGGCGCCGATGAAGGTGATGATGTTGTCCTCGATCTCCTCAAAGGTCAGGCCGTCAGGGCCCTGCAGCCGGATCAGCAGCGTGAGAAAATCTTCCGGCACATTTTCCGGGTCGGATCGCATCATTGCCTGCCGCCTGGTCATGGTCTCTTCAACTATGGCACGGAACTTGGCGAGAACCGGCTTGCCCAGCATGCGGCGGATGCGCGGCACCCAGGAGGGTGCCTTCAAGAGATCCATCGGATCCACCCGGCCCATGGTCGACAACAGCCGGTCGATGTCGCCGGCAAACTCGGCTTCGGTGCCGGCCACCTGGCCCGAAAACAGGGTGGCCGAGAGAATGTCGAAGGTCAGTTCGGTCATGTCGACGGCGATATCGCGCACCTCGCCATTGTCGGCAGCCGCTTCGTAGCGCCCGGTGAAGGCGCGGGACTGCTCAAGCATCTGCTCCGCGAAGCCCCGGGCATGGCGCGGCGTGAACACGGGAGCCATCGCCTTTCGCGAGCGCCTCCAGGTTTCGCCCTCCGCCGTCAGAAGGCCGTCGCGCAGAATCGGGCGCAAGACCAGCTGCCGGATCGTCGCCATCTTGTAGTTCTGCGCATTGTCGACCAGCACGTGGCGGACAAGCCCCGGATGATTGACGATCAGCGTCCGCTCGTTGAAGAACCTGGTCTTGAGCCATTGCAGCCGGAAGGAGGGCTCGCCCCACAGTTCAAGCGGGTTGCGCATGACGGTCCGGATGATCTCGAAGCGTGACGGCGGGGTTGTTCTTGGAACCGGCGCCGGCGGCACGAACGGGGTGTAGGTCTCTGTCATCAAGCTTCCTTTGTGCAGCGGCAGCTGCGCCAAACGCCGGCATCCAGACAATGTCCCGGGGGCCGGCGCTTGCCGGCATTGGGTTCCGGCGCATTCATCCCCATATATGCATTCCAAAACCCACAATTCCATGGCGGCGCGGATTTGGTTTTCAACAGCCGCCCGCCTATACTGAAAGCTCGTCTACGCGGTGATTCGTTGCCGCTTTCCCTACTTTTTCCGCCCGGCATCGCCGCTCTGGACTGAAAGACCCGCATAATGAACGATACGCCTGAGACAAACCCGACCGTGGAGGCCGAATACGGCGCCGAATCGATCAAGGTTCTCAAGGGCCTGGATGCCGTGCGCAAGCGGCCGGGCATGTATATCGGCGACACCGACGACGGCTCCGGCCTGCATCACATGGTCTACGAGGTGGTCGACAACGCCATCGATGAGGCGCTGGCCGGCCATGCCGACCGCGTCACCGTGACGCTCAACCCGGACGGATCGGTGACCGTCACCGACAATGGCCGCGGCATTCCGACCGACATTCACAGCGGCGAAGGCATTTCGGCCGCCGAAGTGATCATGACGCAGCTGCATGCCGGCGGCAAGTTCGACCAGAACTCCTACAAGGTGTCCGGCGGCCTGCATGGCGTGGGTGTTTCGGTGGTCAACGCGCTCTCGGTCTGGCTGAAGCTCGTCGTCCGGCGCAAGGGAAAGATCCACGAGATCCGCTTCACGCACGGCGTCGCCGATGCACCGCTGAAGGTTCTCGGCGATTGCGGCGACGAGACCGGCACCGAAGTGACCTTCATGCCGAGCAGCGAAACCTTCACGATGATCGATTTCGATTTCGGAACGCTAGAGCACCGGCTCAGGGAACTGGCATTCCTGAATTCCGGCGTCCGCATCCTGCTGGCCGACCGGCGTCACTCCGACATCAAGGAACTGGAACTGTTCTACGAGGGCGGACTGGAAGCCTTCGTGCGTTATCTCGACCGCTCGAAGAAGCCGCTGGTCAATGATCCGGTGACGCTTCTGGGCGAAAAGGACGGGATTACCGTCGAACTCGCGATGTGGTGGAACGACAGCTACCACGAGAACGTGCTGTGCTTCACCAACAACATCCCGCAACGCGACGGCGGCACCCACATGGCGGGTTTCCGCGCGGCGCTGACCCGGCAGATGGTGTCCTATGCCGACAGTTCCGGCATGACCAAGAAGGAAAAGGTGTCTCTCACCGGCGACGATTGCCGCGAAGGCCTGACCGCGGTGTTGTCGGTGAAAGTGCCGGATCCGAAATTCTCGTCGCAGACCAAGGACAAGCTGGTCTCGTCGGAAGTCCGCCCGGTGGTCGAGAACCTGGTCAACTCGACGCTCAGCGCATGGCTGGAAGAGCATCCGGCCGAATCCAAGGTGCTGGTCGGCAAGGTGATCGAAGCCGCAGCCGCCCGCGAAGCGGCGCGCAAGGCGCGCGAACTGACACGGCGCAAGGGCGCTCTCGATATCTCCTCGCTGCCGGGCAAGCTTGCCGATTGTTCGGAGAAGGATCCGGCCAAGTCTGAACTGTTCCTGGTGGAGGGCGATTCGGCTGGCGGATCGGCCAAGCAGGGCCGTTCGCGCGAGAACCAGGCGATCCTGCCGCTTCGAGGCAAGATCCTCAATGTCGAGCGTGCGCGCTTCGACAAGATGCTGTCGAGCCAGGAAATCGGCACGCTGATCACGGCGCTTGGAACCGGCATCGGCAAGGATGAATTCAACGCCGACAAGCTCAGATACCACAAGATCATCATCATGACGGACGCCGATGTCGACGGCGCCCACATTCGCACCCTGCTCCTGACCTTCTTCTTCCGGCAGATGCCGATGCTGATCGAGCGCGGGCACCTTTATATCGCCCAACCGCCGCTCTACAAGGTGTCGCGCGGCAAGTCCGGCCAGTATCTCAAGGACGAGAAGGCGATGGAGGACTATCTGATCAGCTCCGGGCTCGATGAGGCAGCGCTTGAACTTTCCACCGGAGAAGTGCGGACCGCCGCCGATCTGAGAGGCACCATCACCGATGCACTGAGAATGCGGGCACTGCTTGAAGGCCTGCATTCGCGCTACGACCACTCGGTTGTCGAACAGGCCGCGATTGCCGGTGCGTTCAATCCCGAGCGGATTAACGATCCTGCCGAGTCCCAGGCGATGGTGGCGGAAGTCGCGCGGCGGCTCGACATGATCTCCGAGGAATCGGAGCGGGGTTGGACGGGCGAAAACACTGAAAGCGGCGGGTTCCGCTTCGAACGCGTGGTGCGCGGCGTCAAGGAATCGGTCTATCTCGATTCCGGCCTGATCGGCAGCCAGGACGCGCGGATGATCGACCAGATGAACGCCAAGCTGCGCGAGGTCTACACCGAACCGCCAATCCTGCGGCGCAAGGAAGGCGGCACCCAGGTTTCCGGCCCCCGGGAACTGCTGCAGGCGGTGTTCGCGGTCGGCCGCAAGGGCCTGACACTGCAGCGCTACAAGGGTCTGGGCGAAATGAACGCCGAGCAATTATGGGAAACGACGCTCGACCCGCATGCCCGCTCGCTGCTGCAGGTCCGGGTCAACGACGCAGTCGACGCCGACAGCCTGTTCTCGCGGCTCATGGGCGACGAAGTCGAGCCACGGCGCGAATTCATCCAGGAAAATGCGCTGTCGGTGGCCAATCTCGACATCTGACCGGGCATCGCTTGCGATACAGGAACGCCGCCGCCCCGATCCGGAGCGGCGGCGTTTTTCATTCCCGGCTTCGCGTCCGGATCAGCCTCGACCCTTCCAGGGGACCAGCCATTTCTCGGCCATCCGCATCAGGATATCAATGCCGTAGCCGATGATGCCGATCAGGATGATGCCGAGGATGACGATGTCGGTGAGCTGGAACTTCGAGGCGTTGACGATCATCATGCCGGCGCCGCGATCGGCGGCCACCAGCTCGGCCGCCACCACCGTGCCCCAACAGACGCCCATGGCGACGCGGGCGCCGGTAAAGATCTCCGGCAGCGAGTTGGGCACGATGACATGACGGAGTATCTGCCATTTGGAGGCGCCGAGCGAATAGGCGGCGTGCACCTTGGAGATGCGCACGCCGGACACGCCGGCGCGCGCCGCAATGGTCATGATCCACAGAGCGGCCAGGAACAGCAGGATGACCTTGCCCTCCTCGCCGATGCCGAACCAGATGATGATCAGCGGAATCAGCGCTAAGGGCGGCACCGGGCGCATGAACTCGACAATCGGATCGAACCAGCCGCGGAACCAGTTGGACAGGCCCATGGCGTATCCAAGCGGAATGCCGATGATCGAACCGATGACGAAGCCCGCGATCACCCGGCCGAGCGAGTAGCCGAGATGCTCCCAGAGCGAGAAGTTCTTGTAGCCCTCGCTGGCGATTTCTCCCAGCCGGCTGAGAACGGCTTCCGGCGCCGGCAGCCAGATCGGCTCCATCTGCCAGCCCTTGTCCGGCTTGATCGACAGGCTGCCCTTGTTGGTCATGGTGATCTCGCCATCGGAAAAGCGGACTGTCGCTCCTGGCGCGATGGGCTGGCCATCGATGGCGATCACGGCATAGGCGGGATCGTCGCCGCCTATGTCATTTTCATTGAGCCGGCTCAGAACCGATCTCCAGGCGCCGATCTTGACGGCATCGTCGACCGCGAAGCGGCCGGGCTGGTCCGAGACCTCCGGAAGCGGCACGTCCTCGCCGACGCGATAGACCCTGAGATGCGCCACCGCATCGTCGGTTTCGCCTGCCGCGTTGCGGGCGGTGTAGGTGAAGCTGGTATCGCCGACAAACGGGCCGGGAACATGCAGCGGCGTGATCACCGATCCGGTGAACGCGCCCCAGATCGCAAACAGGGCGATGATCGACACCACCGAGGCAAACCGGTTTGGCGAAACGGCGCTTTCATCGCCGAATGTCACCGTTTTCAGGCTGGCGAAATCGTGGATATGGTGGCGGGAACGTTCCCAGAAGCGGTAGGCGACGTAAGCGAGGCCAAAGATGACCAGATAGAGAAGGAAGACAATCACGCGGTTTCCTCCTGCCGGCCCATGATTTCCTCTTCCATGTCCCAGATCATGCCGAGGATCTCTTCCCGGCGCTGGCCGAATTCCGGCTCCTTCTTGACCAGGCGCAGATCGCGGCCGACGCCCATTTCGGCAAACGGCAGACGATACTCCTTGTGAATGCGGCCGGGCCGCGGCGCCATCACCAGGAGCCGTTCACCCAGGAGCAGCGCTTCTTCCACCGAGTGGGTGATAAGAATGATGGTCTTGCCGGTTTCCTTCCAGAGCTTGAGCACAAGGCCCTGCATCTTCTCGCGCGTCAGCGCATCGAGCGCGCCCAGCGGCTCGTCCATCAGGATGACATCGGGGTCGTTGGCGAGGCAGCGGGCCAGCGCCACGCGCTGCTGCATGCCGCCGGACAGCTCGTAGATCATCTTCTCGCCGAAGTCCTGCAGGCCGACCGTGCGCAGCAGATTGTCGACGACCGGCCGGGTTTCGGACGCCGGCCTGCCCGCCATGTCGGGACCGAAGGAAATGTTGCGGCGGACATTCATCCACTCAAACAGCGCGCCCTGCTGAAACACCATGCCGCGCTCCGGCCCGGGACCGGTCACCTTCCTGCCGTTGAGCGTTACCTGGCCGTCGGTCGGGGCGAGAAATCCGGCAACAATGTTGAGCAGCGTGGTCTTGCCGCAGCCGGAAGGGCCGAGGACTGCGAGCAGTTCACCCTTGGCCAGCTCCAGCGAGACATTCTTCAGCGCCTGCACCGAGCTGCCATTGGGCAGATCGAACCGCATGGAGAGGGTGTCGATAACCAGGTCGCCCATGGCTACTCCAATCTTGGGGAACAGTGTGCCGTGAACAAGCGGCCGGATAAATCCGGCCGCTTGCTATCGTCGTCCTGGCTTACATCTTGGCCGCTGCTGCGAGCGGACCGGTGTTGACCGCACCGTCATAGGTGTCGCGCGAGGCCGGGATGTTGCCCTGTTCCTTGAAGAAGTCACCCACGCCCTTGAGGAATTCCGGGGTAGCCTTGCCGAGCCACTTGTCGGAAAGTTGCGCCTCGACGGTGGGGAACTGGAAACCCTTCAGGGTGTC
>JAHJUC010000039.1 GCA_018829385.1 Alphaproteobacteria bacterium | reverse complement strand
GGCGTTTTCAATGATCTGCATGGTTACGCGACCCCCTTGAGCACTGTGCGCAGTTTTTCGAACAATTCGTCGATCTGATCCTTCGAGATGATCAGGGGCGGGGAGAGCGCGATGATGTCACCGGTGGTGCGGATCAGCAATCCGTCGTCATAGGCCTTGAGGAAGGCGGAGAAGGCGCGCTTGGTCGGCTCGCCGGCGATCGGCTCGAGCTCGATGGCGCCGATCAGGCCGGTGTTGCGGATGTCGATGACATGCGGGCAATCTTTCAGCGAATGCAGCTGCTCTTCCCAGTAGGGCGACAGTTCGGCAGCGCGGGTGAGCAGGCCCTCTTCCTTGTAGGTGTCAAGCGTGGCGAGAGCCGCGGCCGAGGCAATCGGGTTGCCCGAATAGGTGTAGCCGTGGAAGAACTCGATCATGTGCTCCGGGCCCTGCATGAAGGCGTCGTGGATCTCGGAGGTCACGAAAACCGCGCCCATCGGGATGACGCCGTTGGTCAGGCCCTTGGCGGTGGTGATGATGTCCGGCATGACGTCGTAATGCTGCGCAGCAAACGGCGAGCCAAGGCGGCCGAAGCCGGTGATGACCTCGTCGAAGATCAAGAGGATGCCGTGCTTGGTGCAGATCTCGCGCAGTTTTTTCAGGTACCCCTTCGGCGGGATCAGCACACCGGTGGAGCCGGCCACCGGCTCGACAATGACGGCGGCGATGGTGGAGGCGTCGTGCAGGGTGACGATGCGTTCGAGTTCCGAAGCGATGTCGCCTCCGTGCTCGGGCTGGCCCCTGGTGAACGCGTTCTGCGCCGGCAGGTGGGTGTGCGGCATGTGATCGACGCCGGTCAGCAGCGTGCCGAACATCTTGCGGTTGGTGACGATGCCGCCAACCGAGATGCCGCCGAAATTGACGCCGTGATAGCCGCGCTCGCGGCCGATCAGGCGGGTGCGGGAGCCGTTGCCCTTCACCCGGTGATAGGCGAGCGCCACCTTCAGCGCGGTTTCGACCGACTCCGAGCCGGAATTGGTGAACAGCACATGGTCCATGCCATCGGGCGCGATGTCGACCAGGCGATTGGCCAGCTCAAAAGCCTTCGGGTGGCCCATTTGGAAGGCGGGTGCGTAGTCCAGCTCGCCTGCCTGCTGGGCGATCGCCTCGGTGATCTTCGGGCGGCAATGGCCGGCATTGACGCACCACAGGCCCGCGGTACCGTCGAGAATCTTGCGGCCATCGGAGGCGGTGAAATGCATGTCCCTGGCGCCGACCAGCATGCGCGGGTTCTGCTTGAACTGCCGGTTGGCGGTAAACGGCATCCAAAAGGCACGAAGGTCGTTGGGTGTTGTGTTGAGCCGGTTTGACATGGCTGGCGCGCCTCCTGACGCATTGGCTTCCCGATCTTCCAGCCAAGCGCCACTTAACGTGGCTTGTATCCGCTGACAGGCAGACTGTGTTGCGAAATATTGACTGTTTGATAAAACTCTAGCAGGGTCAATCACCCGGTCAAGGCAAATTCGGCGTTGTGCGCAAGAGCTTTGGTGCTTCGGATTGGCGGCAGCCGCGGGAATGAAATGGAGCGCATGACTTGAAGGCAAGGGCCACCGAAACCCAACGCAAGACTCGCATTCAGATCGAGAATGAGGAACGTATCCTCGATGCCGCTCTTGAAGAGTTTTCAGCGCATGGATTTCGCGGCGCGACCATCGACCGGATCGCCGAGCATGCCGGCATGTCCAAACCCAACCTGCTCTATTATTTCCGGCGCAAGCAGGACATCTACGAGGCGCTGATCGCCCGTCTGCTGGACAAGTGGCTGGAACCGCTGCAGGCACTCGATGCAGTGGGCGATCCGCTGCCGGAGCTGCAGTCCTACATTCGCCGAAAGCTCGAGATGGCGCGGGACTTTCCGCGCGAGAGCCGGCTGTTCGCCAACGAGATCCTGCAGGGAGCGCCGCGCATCAAGCGCCTGCTCGAGAGCGAGCTCAAGCCGCTGGTCGACGAGAAGGCCGAAATCCTGCGCGGCTGGATGAAGGCCGGACAGATCAACACGGTGGATCCGCGGCACCTGATCTTTTCGATCTGGTCGACGACGCAGCATTACGCCGATTTCGACGTCCAGGTGCAGGTGATCCTGGGACCCGATCGCGGTGCTGCGGGCCGCTTCGAGGATGCGGCGCGCTATCTCGAAACCCTGTTCCTCGACGGGTTGCGGCCGAAGGACAAGGCCGGCGGAACGCCGCGCGTGCGCGATTTGTGAGTTTCAGCGGGCTGTCAGGCGATCAGCCCGACAGCCCGGCGGGCTTCCTCGGTCTTGAGCGAGAAATCCCCGCCGTCATGGGGGCGACCGGCATCGGTCGCCAGCCAGGCAATCGCCTCTCCCGCCCATTCCGCGGAAATGTGGCTGTCCCAGTTCAGCTGGCTGACCGGGTTGATGCCGGAATCCTTGATCGATTTCTGCATGTCGGTTGCCACCGTTCCGGGCGAAAGGCCGACGACGCGGATGTTGTCGGCCATCGACTCCCGGTAGGCCAGCTTCGTCAGCGACAGGACGGCGGCCTTGGTGGCGCAATAGTGGCTCCAGCCTTCGAGTGCTGCGATGGCGGCGCCCGAGGAGATGTTGATGATCACGCCGCCGCCCTGCCGCTTCATCACCGGGATGGCGGTGCGCAGGCCATGATAGACGCCTTTCAGGTTGATATCGACCACCCTGTCCCAGGCCTCGGGGTCGGAATCCTCGATGCGGGCGATGGGGTCGATCATGCCGGCGTTGTTGACCAGGATGTCGAGGCTGCCGAAATGCTCGACCGCCTTGGTGACGGCATTCTCGACATCATGATAGCGCGCGACATCGCAGGTGACGGCCAGCGCCTTGTCGCCGATTTCAGCCGCGATACGCTCGATGTCTTTCGCCGACCGCGCGGCCAGCACAACATTCGCGCCGTATCCGGCGAGAATGCGGGCTGCTGCCTCGCCGATGCCGCGGCTGGCGCCGGTGATCAATGCTGTCTTGCCGCTCAGATCAATGCTCATTCTCGACTCCCTTATGATGATGCCCTTTTGGAACCGATGGCGCGCGCAATCAAGATGCAAGGCGTCAATGCGAGGATGATTTTTGGGCGCGGGCGCGGATCGCAAGACCATTAATCAAGAAATCTTGATATAATGCTGGCATTGCGTTGCCGCCTGGGTTAAGCGGGGTGAATACGGACGCCAAAGGTCGAGGAGCCGATCATGAGCATTGTCATTCATCACAATCCCGGTTGCGGAACCTCCCGCAATGTTCTCGAAATCATCCGGGCCTTTGCCGGCGAACCGGTGATCGTCGAGTACCTGAAAACCGGCTGGACGCGGGGACAGTTGCAGGCGCTGTTTGCGGCTGCCGGATTGACGCCGCGCGAGGCGCTCAGGGTTTCCAAGTCTCCCGCCGAGGAACTGGGTCTGACAGACCCGGGCGTCAGCGACGACGCCATCCTCGATGCGATGCTCGAGCATCCGGTCCTGGTCAACCGTCCGATTGTCTGCTCTGCCAAAGGCGTGGCGCTGTGCCGTCCGTCGGAGAAGGTGTTCGCGCTTCTCGATGTTGCTCCGGGCGCCACCTACACCAAGGAAGACGGCGAGGTGGTCACCGCTCCATGACCGAGGACATGCCGAACATCGAGCCGGAAAACTTCCACCGTCCGGCAATCGACAAGCTTGCGCTGCCTGGCGAACCGGATCACCCGCCGCGGGTTCTGATGCTCTACGGATCGCTCAGGGGACGGTCCTATTCGCGGTTTCTCACGCTGGAAGCGAAGCGGGTGCTCGAAGCGCTGGGCGCAGAGGTCAGGGTCTATGACCCCGCCGGACTGCCGCTGGTGTGTGACGATGCGGAAAGCCATCCCAAGGTTCTGGAATTGCGGAATCTTTCGCTCTGGTCGGAAGCCCAGGTGTGGTGTTCGCCCGAACGTCACGGGGCGATGACCGGGGTGATGAAGACGCAGATCGACTGGCTTCCCCTGGCGCCGATCGGCGGCGTGCGCCCGACGCAAGGGCGGACGCTGGCGCTGATGCAGGTCAGCGGCGGATCGCAGAGCTTCAACACACTCAACCAGATGCGGGTCCTGGGCCGCTGGATGCGGATGATCACCATTCCCAACCAGTCCTCGGTGCCCAAGGCCTTTACGGAGTTTGACGAGGAAGGGCGGATGAAGCCGTCGCCGTTCTACAACCGCATGGTCGACGTGATGGAAGAGCTGATGAAGTTCACCGTGCTGACACGCGGGCGGTCGGAGTATCTCGTCGACCGCTACTCCGAACGGGTGGAAAGCGCCGAAGCGCTCTCCCTGCGGGTCAACCAGCGTTCGATCTAGCGCAGCCGCCTTCTCCGGACCGGAACTAAACCGCGCCGGTGTATTCGCCGCGCGCCGGATAGTCGTTCTTGATGGCGAAATCGAGCGCGCTGACCAGTTCCGAAAAATGCGGGCGGACAAACGGCATGGTCTGGACCGAGCCGTAGTAGAGCGTCTGCTGCGGCGTGACCATGAACAGGCCGGGCTCGGAAAACAGCGCCGGCTCCTGGATCCCGATCGAGGTCTTGCCGCGCGAGGTCGAGATGTAGAGCCCCCATTCCCGCGCCTTGGCCAGCGGCAGGTCATAGCCGAAGCGCAAGGTGTCCGCGCCGATCTTCCCGGCCATCTGGCGGGCGCGCTCCTCCCCGTCGGAACTGACGGCAATGGTCGCCACGCCGCGTTCGGCGAAGTCGGCGACACGCTTTTGCAGCTCGGTGAGATAGGTGGCGCAGATCGGGCAATGAAGCCCGCGGTAGAAGCAGATCACCGTTCCGCGTTCCGAGGCATCGGTTGTCAGGTCGAATTCGCCATGATCGAGCGTCGGTAGTTTCAGATCCGGGGTTTTCTGGCGTGGGAGGAGCATGGGGAAGCCTTTCCATCGGGGTTGTGTGCACAGCATATCGGAATTATGGTCTGGAAAATCCGATTTAACCGACAAAAACACCGACATGATCCCTCTGGACAGACTGACAACGCTGATGGAACGGTTCACCCTGCAGGTGAGGCCGGCGGCCTTGAAGGCCGCCACGCTTGTGGTGACTTCTAGCCGTGACGGCGATCCGGGCCAGGTCTGGTTCGGGCGTGCCGGC
>JAHJUC010000368.1 GCA_018829385.1 Alphaproteobacteria bacterium | reverse complement strand
GGGTCGTGCAGCGGGCCGCCATCGGTGCCGTATTTCTCCTCGTCAAAGCGTTCGAAGAACTCGAGCATGTCGGCCATCACCACCGAAGGCCGGTTGCCGTTGGCACGAAGACGGCCCACCCGCACCTTGGTGGTCAGCACCCTGTGGGTGACATCGAGCGGCAACATGGTAAGCGGTACGCCGGCGCTGAAGACGATTTTCGCGGCTTCTGGATCGACGAAGATGTTGAACTCGGCCGAGGGCGTGATGTTGCCGCCTTCGAAGAAGCCGCCGCCCATCAGCACGATTTCTCTGATCCGCGAAACGACGTCCGGCGCGCGCTCGATCACCGTGGCGATGTTGGTCAGCGGCCCGAGCGGACAGAGCGTGACTGTCCCGGCCGGCTCGGTGCGCAGCGTCTCGATGATGAAATCGACAGCGTGCCGCGTCTCCAGCGGGCGCGCCGGCTCGAACAGATCAACGCCGTCGAGGCCGGTCTTGCCGTGCACGTGTTCGGCGGTCACCAGCTTGCGGGCAAGCGGCCTGTCGGCGCCGGCATAGACCGCGATATCGCTTCTGCCGCAAATTTCGGTGACCATCCGCGCGTTGCGCGCCGTCAGCGCCAGCGGCACGTTGCCCGCAACCGCGGTCACGCCCAGCACTTCAAGCTCCGGACTGGCCAGCGCCAGCATGATCGCCGCGGCATCGTCCTGGCCCGGGTCTGTGTCGATGATGATCTTGCGCGGCGTCATGGTCGGTCCTTCGGAAAATGCGATTCGGTTGGCGGGACATTAAGAGCGCGAACGGTGCAGGAGCAAGGTTCTTGCGAAGCGGCAATGAAGTTCCCATATTAGCACCATGCCGGATGCCGATTGCGGGTCCGGCGCCTGTCGCTTGAGAACGAGGACAAGCCATGTCTCGCATGACGCCCTTTTCAAGCCCGCTGCTGCTGGGCTTTGACACGATGGAAAAGACCCTGGAGCGGATCGCCAAGGGGTCTGAAGGCTACCCGCCCTACAATATCGAACGGATCCGCGCCTCGGCCGACGGAAGCAAGGCCGAACGGCTCAGGATCACGCTGGCCGTTGCAGGCTTCCGCGACGAGGATCTCGAAGTGACGACGGAAGAAAGCCAGCTCGTCATCCGCGGGCGCCAGTCCGACAATGACGGGCGGGAATATCTGCACCGCGGCATCGCCGCACGGCAGTTCCAGCGGATGTTCGTGCTGGCCGACGGGATGCAGGTCGTCAGCGCAGAATTGAAGAACGGATTGCTTTCCGTCGATCTAATTCGACCCGAACCGGAGCGCATGGTGCGAAAAATTAACATTTCGGTTCGAGACTGAAGATTACAGTTCGAGCCAACAGGATGTTTCCTGCCACCTACAGGAGGAAATCGACATGATTGCCAAATCGGGAAAAACCCAATTGTCCGCCAATGATCTGGCCCTGCTGGGCGCCGGCAAGATCGGCTATATCCGCAAGATGCGCTCCGAGGACGTCAGCGCCCGCTTCCCCGAAGCGCCGGTGCTGGATCCCGGCTTGGAACTCTGGGCGCTGTTTGGCGCCGACGGAACGCCGATCCTTCTGACCGACAACCGCTCCAGCACGTTCTACCGCGCCGCCGAAGACGAACTCAAGACCGTCGCCCTGCACTGATTGCAGGCCGCGTCACAGGCCTGAGCAACGGATCGCCGGTTGAGGCCGTCGGACTGCCGACCGGCAGCGTGAGAACACCAAAAAAGCCCGAAAATCTCATGGATTTTCGGGCTTTTCCGTATCATCAAATTGAAAATCTTTTAGCAGACGCCCCCCCGGCGCGCCGCTTGGCAAGGCTCAGGCCGCGTTGGAGGCGGGCTCCTCGGTCAGGAAGGCATGCAGCGAGGCCGCGTTGTCGGTAGCACGCAACTTGGCCACCATCTCGCTGTCGCGCATGACACGGGCGATGCGCGAGAGCGCCTTGAGGTGATCGGCGCCGGCACCTTCGGGAGCCAGCAGCAGGAACACCAGGTCGACCGGCTGGTCGTCCAGCGCCTCGAAATCGACGGGCTGGTCCAGGCGCGCAAACACGCCGACGATCTTGTCGAGCGAGGCCAGCTTGCCGTGCGGGATGGCAATACCGTTGCCAACGCCGGTGGAGCCGAGCCGTTCGCGCTGCAGGATAACGTCGAACACTTCGCGCTCGGCAAGTCCGGTGACTTCCGAGGCCTTGGCCGCCAGTTCCTGCAACAGCTGCTTCTTGGAGTTTGCCTTGAGCGCAGGCAGAACGGAGTTCTGCCCAATCAGATCAGCAAGCGCCATGTTGAATTCCTTGTTTTGGGTCCGCGTTCCGGACCTCGTTGTTTGCTTCATGTGAAAGGTTGCAGGCCATTGCCGGTTCAGGCGGCCCGTGGCCTGCAGCCCTATTTCATATCAGCCAACGCCGTCAGGACTTGATCCCGCCTGCGTCAATCCAGCCAATGTTGCCGTCATCACGACGATAGACAACATTGAGGGCATCATTGCCCGCATTGCGGAACATCAGGATCCGCTCATCCGTCATATCGAGAGCCATCACCGCATTGGCGACGCTCATGGTCACCAGCTGCTTGGTGCTTTCGGCGATGATTGCCGGCGCATAATCTTCGGGCACTTCGGCCACATCATCACTCGCCGAATCCACCACCGCATAGGCCAGTTCGGCCTGTGCCTGCTGGTTGTTGGCATGATGATCCTTGAGGCGGCGCTTGTAGCGGCGCAGGCGCTTTTCCACGCGTTCCGCCGCGGCGTCGAAAGCAAGCTGGGGATCCTGGGCTTCGCCGGTCGCGTGCAGCACCACGCCGGTATCCAGATGGATCTTGCAATCAGCTGTAAAACGCGACCCGGACTTTTCGACGATCACGTGGCTGGAAAAACCGCCATCGTAATATTTCCGAACCGCACCTGTGACCTGGTCCTCGATGCGGGTCATGAACGACTCGCCGATTTCCATATGCTTACCCGACACTCGCACGCTCATGGGTCATCCCTTCTTGTTATGACTTGGGAATTTAGTCTAAGCCATGCGCGGCGCTCATCCAAGCGTCCGGCGGCGGTCAATTGGCCCGGTCCAAGCAATTTTTCGCTTGACACATCCGGGTTGGGGCGCGCCATCAATCCGCGTCACCCAATGCGGCGGGCTTCTACGCCGATGCACCCCGCCTGTCAAGTTTGGCACGTCTCTTGCTTAAATAGAGAACGATTTCAAAAGATTGTAAGATGCGGATCAGACCGCTGCAGCGCGGGCCCGGGCGCGTTTTTCCCGGCGCCGCTGAACAGACGACGGAATGGCCATGGCCTCGCGGTATTTGGCAACCGTCCGCCGGGCAATCTCGACGCCGGATTTCTTCAGCAAATCGACCAGATCGTCATCGGAGAGCACCGCCTCGGGGGCTTCCTGGTCGACCAGAACCCGGATGCGGTGACGCACTGATTCGGCGGAGTGCGCATCGCCGCCGGCCTCCGCCGAGGCGATGGAGACGGTGAAGAAATACTTCAGCTCGAAGACGCCGCGCGGCGTGATCATGTACTTGTTGGAGGTCACCCGACTGACGGTGGATTCATGCATGCCGATGGCCTCGGCCACGGCCTTGAGGTTGAGCGGCCGCAAATGATCGACGCCATGCAGCAGGAAAGCGTCCTGCTGGCGGACGATCTCGGTGGCCACCTTCATGATGGTCCGCGCCCGCTGGTCGAGCGAGCGGGCGAGCCAGTTGGCCGTCTGCAGGCACTCGCTGAGAAACTCCTGTCCAGCGGCATTTTTCGGCATCTTGCCGGTCACGGTGGCAAAATAGGTCTGGTTGACCAGCACCCTGGGCAAGGTGTCCGGGTTGAGCTCGACGTTCCAGCCGCCATCGGATGACGGGCGCACCGACACATCCGGGACAATCATCTCGCTCGATCCGGTTTCAAACCGGGTTCCGGGCTTCGGATCGAGCGCCCGGATCTCGGCCATCATGTCGAGCAGGTCTTCCTCGTCGACGCCGCAGATCCGTGTCAGCGCGCCGAAATCGCGGCGGGCCAGCAGTTCGAGATTGTCGACCAGCGCCGCCATTGCCGGATCGAGCCGGTCCTTGCGCGCCAGCTGCAGGGCAAGGCATTCGGACAGCGAGCGGGCAAACAGTCCGGCAGGCTCGAAGTCCTGCAGGCGCGCCAGCACCGCGTCGACACGCTGGGGGTCGGCGCCCAGCCGCTCGACGGTTTCGGCCATGTCGCCAACCATGTAGCCGGCGGCATCGAGCTGATCGGCAAGCTCGGTGGCGATCAGCCGTTCGGCGGGATCGGAAAAGGCAAATGCGATCTGTTCGGCCACGTGATCGCGCAGGGTCGGGGCACGGGCGGCAAAATCATCGAGATCGTAGCCCTCGCCCGAATGGCCGCCCTCGCTGCCCGGCATGGATTTCCAGTTGTCGATGAATTCGGGCTGGTCGACACGCTCGGTGCCGTGGTCGTCGGGGAAGACGTTCTCGTAGCGGGCGTCGATCTCGGAGGTCATGCGCTCGGCCTGGCTTTCGGCCGATCCGGTCCAGGCGGCATCCTCGCCCATGTCGCTGACGGCGGATTGCGCCGCCTGCGCCTCGACCGGAGCTTCGGCACCGGCGTCAGCCTGATCGTTGTCGGAGCTCACCAGTTCGAGCAGCGGATTGCGCTCCACTTCCTGCTCGATGAACCGGGTCAACTCGATATGACTGAACTGCAGAAGACGGATCGACTGCATCAGTTGGGGCGTCATGACCAGCGACTGGCTTTGACGCAATTGAAGACCGGCTGACAAGGCCATGGCGACGCACTACTCCCCGCTCGGGCCGCCGTCAGCCTGGATGGCAGCCCCGCCATGTCCATTCTGTCCGGATTCGGGACGCCTCCAGCGACACCCCATCGACCCATCTGGCCCGAAAATTGCTTTTTTCTCCCTTCCGGTCAAGTGCGACCTATGGACAGGGTAAAAATGGCTCGCATTCGCGCTCGAATGAACCGGAAGATGGCAGCACCAGGACACGCAGCCGGGTTCCGGCCGTTACAGCGAGAACTGCTCGCCGAGGTAAAGCCGGCGCACATCAGGATTGGCGACAATATCCTGCGGCCGCCCGTGGGTCAGCAGCACGCCTGCATTCATGATGTAGGCGCGATCGATAAGGCCCAGGGTCTCGCGGACATTGTGATCGGTGATCAGCACGCCGATGCCGCGGCGGGTGAGATGGCGGACAAGGTCCTGAATGTCGGCGACCGCGATCGGGTCAACACCGGCGAAGGGCTCGTCGAGCAGCATGAAGGTCGGGTCGGAGGCGAGCGCACGGGCGATTTCCAGCCGGCGGCGCTCACCGCCGGACAGGGCGATCGAGGGCGATTTGCGCAGATGCGAGATATGGAATTCCTCAAGCAGGCTGTCGAGCTTGGCCTCGCGCTTGGCGCGATCCTTTTCCACCACCTCGAGGACGGCGCGGATATTGGCCTCGACACTCAGGCCGCGGAAGATCGAGGCTTCCTGCGGCAGGTAGCCGACGCCGAGCCGGGCACGCCGGTACATCGGCAGGCTTGAGACATCATGGCCATCGATCTCGATCGAACCGGCATCCACCGGCACCAGGCCGGTGATCATGTAGAAGCAGGTGGTCTTGCCGGCGCCGTTCGGGCCGAGAAGCCCCACCGCCTCGCCGCGGCGGACACCGAGCGAGACGCCGTCCACCACCTTGCGCGACTTGTAGGACTTGGTCAGGTTGCGGGCAATCAGCGTCCCGTCGTAGCGCGCCGGATCGCCGGACGTCTGCGCGACGTCCGTGCCTGCATTGCCGTCGGTGAGGGATGAGAAGAGCGCCCGGATCACTGCTTGGGTCGCGATTTGGGGTCAAGCTGGATCATGACGCGGCGGCCGCAGCTGTCGAGCTTGGCTTGGCCGTTCTTCATCTGCACGGTGAGCTTGCAGCCGATGAAGACGTTGTCGGCATCGGTGAGCACGACCTTTTCGCCCGAAAGCACGAGCACCTCTTCGGCCATGTTGAAGTTGCCGGTGTCCGCGGTGGCTGTCTGGGTGCCGGATCGGATCAGCACCTTCTTGTAGAGCTCGATCTCGCGAATATCGGCCGAACCCGAGGCGACGGACCCGCCGCCCTTGGAGTAGTTGACGATCATCTCGCCCGCCTGCAGCACGGTGTCGCCCTGCACCACCTTGACGTTGCCGGTGAAGGTGGCCTGGCTGGTTTCCTCGTTGATCTTGAGCAGGTCGCTCTCGATCTGGATCGGCTCGTCACTCGACAGGGCCAGGCCGGACATCCGGCTTTCGGTGGTCTGGGCCAAGACGCCGGAGACAGGCGCAAGCACGCCGGCCGCGATCACGACCGCGGCAATCCTGATGAAATGCAAAGGCGTTGTTGCCATGTCAGTTCGTCGCTCCAGCCTTCGGTTTTAGTGCCGAGGGGTTGATCGTCATGCGGACCTGGTCCTGAAAGATGATGACGCGGCCCTTATCTGTCATCTGCATGGATTGCGCAACCACGGAGGCTTCGCCCGAACTGATCGAGACAGGCGCATCCGAGGTCAGGGCGCCGTTGGCCAGATCGATGCTGGCGGACTGCAAACTCGCCGACATGCCGCTCTGGCTGGTCACCGAGAAAGGCTTGTCGAACAGAAGCGTCTGGGCCGTCCGGTTGTAGGTGCCACTGGCCGCGTTGAGAACCGCCTGGTCGCCATCGGAAACCGGCAGGTCAGCGAAGATATCCTCGAGCATGATGATCTCGGGCGACGTCAGGTCCTGCACCGCGCGAGCGGCGCGCATCGTGTAGGGCCGCGCGCCCGGGCCCTGGCCGCTCATCACCGGGCTCTGCATGACGAGCTTGCCGTCCCGGATCACCACGGATTCGATCCCCACCCCTTCGGGCACCAGATTGTCGAGCCAGGAAACGATGACGAATGCCACGACAGTGAAGGCCGCAGCCAGCGGCAACAGGATCTTGAGCACCCTGACCAGCCGCGAATGGGCCTGCGCGCGCTGGTACTCGGCATGCGACCGCCCGGCATAGCTGCCGCTGTCTGGCACTTCGGAGACTGGCGATGCGGTCATTCGTTCCTGCAGTCCTGGTAGCTGTCGGCACCAGATGGGGTCAGATCGGGTCCCGGTCGAGCATGGGGCTGCTGCTTGCCCGGGTGTCGGTTGCGGTCGGCTTCGCATGCCAATATGGTGATATTGCGAAGCAGTTGCCAGAGATTGCCACGCCGCGCCGACAATGGCAAAAGCAAAGCTGATACGGGGCAGGATCGAAACCGTCGGCCCTGCCAACCCGCGGCAGACCCGCGCGCCAACCCACCCTCGGAGGACCACGCGTGACCGACCCGGACATTCTTGCCGATCGACGCCGGATCCGGCGCAAGCTGAGTTTCTGGCGGTTCATGACCGTTGTCGTGGCAATCGCCCTGGTGGCAGGACTGTTTGCCCGTTTCCAGGGAACCGGACGGCACGGCGATCACATCGCCCGCATCGACATCAGCGGCGTGATTACCGATGACCAGCCGCTGCTCGACCTGATCGCGGACGCCGCGGAGAACGACGCGGCGAAGGCGCTGGTGGTTTCCATCTCCTCGCCCGGCGGCACCACCTATGGCGGCGAGCGCATCCACAAGGCGCTGGTCAAGGCCGGCCAGTCGAAACCGGTGGTGGCCGACATTCGCACGCTGGCGGCCTCCGCCGGCTACATGATCGCCGCATCGACCGATCACATCGTTGCCGGCGAGAGCTCTATCGTCGGCTCGATCGGGGTGATTTTCCAGTATGCCCAGGCCCGCGAACTGCTCGACAAGATCGGCGTGCGGCTGGAAGAGATCAAGTCCTCGCCGCTGAAGGCCGAACCCTCGCCCTTCCACGAGGCGAGCGAGGAGGCCAAGGCGATGATCCGGTCGATGGTGCTCGACAGCTACGACTGGTTTGTCGACCTGGTGGCGGCGCGGCGCGAGATGGAGCGCACCCAGGTGCTGGCGCTGGCGGACGGGTCGATCTTCACCGGCCGGCAGGCGCTGACCAACGGTCTTGTCGATGCGCTCGGCGGCGAGGCGGAAATCCGCGCCTACCTGAAAAGCCGCGATATCGACGACACCCTCGACTTCGTCGACTGGAAACCCGAGGACGAGACCGCGAACCTGTTGTTCGGCACCCGCCTGGCGGGTATCGTGCAGCAGTTCCTGGGCCTGCCAGTGTCGCTGTCCAGTGAAATCGACCGGCTGTCGGGCGGCAAGTTGTTCCTTGACGGCCTTGTGTCTGTTTGGCAGGTTGGCGGCCAGTCGGAGAGTTTCGAGTTGGGGCGAGGAAAATGATCAAATCGGAATTGGTTCAAGCGGTTGCGGCGCGCAACCCGCATCTCTATCACCGGGATGTCGAGAATATCGTCAATGCCGTACTGGATGAGATCACGGATGCGCTGTCGGAGGGAAACCGTGTCGAATTGCGCGGGTTCGGCGCATTTTCGGTGAAGAACCGTCCGCCGCGCTCGGGCCGCAATCCGCGCACCGGCGAACCGGTGTTCGTCGAGGAGAAGTGGGTACCGTTCTTCAAGACCGGCAAGGAATTGCGCGAGCGGCT
>JAHJUC010000367.1 GCA_018829385.1 Alphaproteobacteria bacterium | reverse complement strand
AGACCAGAAGTGAGCGATTGCCGCCTAACCACTTTCAAAGTCTTCTCGCGGTCAAATTTGGTCAAAGGATGGCGCACGCGATCCGCGCAATCCTGATGATTTCGGTAATAAATTATTATGGTTAAGGCTTGGTTAGGATTCGAATAGGTTGCGACCGAGGCCTCCCAAGCCTTCGTTCAGTCCGGCAGCGTGAGGATTACCGGGCCGTTGCGGCTGACCACGACCGTGTGTTCGAACTGAACCGTCAACGCCCGCGGGTAGCCGTAGAGGGTCCAGGCATCCTCGTCATCCTCGCTCTCGGCGACATTGGCGCCAAGCGACAGGAAAGGCTCGACGGTAAAGACCTGCCCCTCTTTCATGACGCGCTTTTCGTGACGATCCGGCCAGGTGGCGATTTCCGACGGATCCTCGTGCAGCGACTTGCCGACCCCGTGACTGGCGAGGTTGCGAATGAGCGTGTAGCCGTTCTTTTGGGCGAACTTGCCGATCACATCGCCGATGGCGGCATAGCGGGCTCCGGTCCTGACCTGCGAAAGACCCTTCGACAGCGCCCGTTTGCCGTCACGCAGCAGCCGGCCGGTACGCGCGGCCACCGGGGCGACGCCAAAGGACGCGCCGGTGTCGCCGAAATAGCCGTCCTTGAGCGCCGAAACGTCGATATTGACGAGGTCGCCGGCCGCGATCACCCGCTCGCCGGGAATGCCATGGGCGACTTCCTCGTTGACCGAAATGCATGTCGCACCGGGAAACTGGTAGCAGAATTCCGGCGCCGACTGGGCGCCCTGCCCTTCCAGGTACCGCCGACCGATCAGGTCGAGCTCGCGGGTGGTCATGCCCGGTTCCATGGCCGCCGCCATCGTCCGAATCGTGTTGGCGCAGATGCGCCCGATCTCGCGGAGCTTTTCGAGGTCATCGTCCGAGGAAACAACCACTATGCCTCCTCCCCTGTCGAAGCCTCGGGGTGTCCGCCGCCGGAAAAGCGCTGCATCAGCGCCTCCGGCAGCCGCCGCGCCCGGCCAAATCCGTTGATCACGGCGACCGTCACCTCGGCAGCCGCCAGGACCTGCCCATCGCGCGTGATTGTCTGGCTGAGCAGCATCCGCGCGCCGCGCACCTCGGCAGGCGTGGTCACGATGGTCAGCACGTCATCCATCCGCGCCGGCGACCTGAAGTCGATTTCCATCCGCCGGACGACAAAGGCCACGGCGTCCGCGGGATCGGTCTGCGCATGAAGTTGCCCCTGCGACACGCCGAGAAGCCGGATGTAGTCCGTGCGGCCGCGCTCGAAAAAATGCAGGTAGCGCGCGTGATAGACGAAGCCGGAAAAATCCGTGTCCTCGTAATAGACCCGCTGCGTCAGCCGGTGGCTGCCGTCCTGCATGTGTCCCGATAGCGATATGTCCATGGTTCCGGCCTGCCTGCTCCTGCGCCCCGTTTATCCACAGCCTCAAGTTGGATTTGAGACAATCGTGTTTCTGTCATAAAACCGATCTATCAGGATTAAAACCATGCTGGCACAGGAGAATCACCGATGAAGATTGCAATCATGGGCGGCGACGGGTTCGTCGGTTGGCCGACATCGCTGCACCTCTCCAACGCAGGGCACGAAATCCACATCATCGACAACCTGTCCCGGCGCTGGATCGACACCGAACTCGGCGTGCAATCGCTCACCCCGATGGATTCGATCCAGGAACGCACCCGCATCTGGCATGCCGAGACCGGCCGCAAGATCCATTTCCACCTGATCGATCTCGCAAAGGACTACCAGCTTCTCAAGAACTGGCTGGCCGAAGAGCGGCCGGACGCGATCATCCATTTCGCCGAACAGCGCGCAGCACCCTATTCGATGAAGAGCGACCGTCACAAGAACTACACGGTCAACAACAACGTCAACGCCACCCACAATCTGCTCAATGCGATGGTGGAACTGGGTCTCGACGCGCATCTGGTGCATCTGGGCACCATGGGCGTCTACGGCTACTCGACCGTGGGGGCCGCGATCCCCGAAGGCTATCTGCCGGTCGGCATCGAGACGATGGCCGGCGAGACGGTGCAGCAGGACATTCTCTATCCGGCCAATCCCGGCTCGATCTACCACATGACCAAGTGTCTCGATCAGCTGATCTTCCAGTTCTACGCCAAGAACGACAATCTGCGCATCACCGACCTGCACCAGGGCATCGTCTGGGGCACCCACACCGACCAGACAAGGCGGCATCAGCAACTGGTCAACCGCTTCGATTATGACGGCGACTATGGCACGGTGCTCAACCGCTTCCTGATCCAGGCCGCGATCGGTTATCCGCTGACCGTGCACGGCACCGGCGGCCAGACCCGCGCCTTCATCCATATCCAGGATTCGGTACGCTGCATCGAGATCGCGCTCGGCAATCCGCCTGCGCGTGGCGCAAAGGTCGAGATCTTCAACCAGATGACCGAGACCCACCGGGTCCGCGACCTGGCCAAGATGATCTCCGGAATGACCGGCGCCGACATTGCCTGGCTGCCGAACCCGCGCAAGGAAGCAGCAGAGAACGACCTCGTTGTCCGCAACGAGAAGTTCCTCGGGCTCGGACTTGAGCCGACTACGCTGAAGGAAGGTCTGCTGGAAGAAGTCGTCGACGTTGCCAAGAAATATGCCTACCGCGTCGACCGCTCGCGGGTGCCGGCGGTGTCGGCCTGGACCAAGGACATCGCCAATTCGATCAACCGCGATCCGGAAGGCAAGGCGCTCAAATCCGTTTCATGAGCGCGCCCGCCCCCCTACCCGCAGGCCTGAGCGCGAACCGGCCCGCAACGGGCATCCGCGCCTATGTCACGCTGGTCACCAATCAGGACTACGCCATGGGCGCGCTGGCGCTTGCCCGCTCGATCCGGCATGCCGGCGCGGATGCCGATATCGTGGTTCTGCACACCGGAGGGGTCGAGGATAGGGCGCTGAAACCGCTGTCGGATCTCGATTGCCGCCTGGTCCGAACCGAGCTGCTCGACACCTCGGACGGCTTCAACGAGCGTCACGCGCGCGGCAGGCTGCACGCCGACGCCCCCTTCACCAAGGGGCGCAAGCCGGCCTTTCATTCGCCGCTCGACAATTTCTGCAAGCTCCGGCTCTGGCAGCTGACCGAGTATGAGGCCTGCGTCTTCATCGACGCCGATGCGCTGGTGCTCAAGAACATCGACAAGCTGTTCGACTATCCCGAATTTTCGGCTGCCCCCAATGTCTACGAGACCTTGCGGGATTTCCACCGGATGAACTCCGGCGTCTTCGTTGCCCGGCCGTCGCTTGCGACCTTCGCCGCCATGCTTGAGATGCTCGACCGGCCCGATGTGTTCTGGCGGCGCACCGACCAGACCTTTTTGGAAACTTTCTTCCCGGACTGGCACGGCCTGCCGGTCACCATGAACATGCTGCAATATGTCTGGTTCAACCTGCCGGACTTGTGGGACTGGAAGCAGATCGGCGTGCTGCACTACCAGTATGAAAAACCATGGGAGCAGGACCACCCCAAGGCGGACAAGCTTCGCCCGCTGATCGATCTCTGGCACGCCTACTTCACCGGAGAGGCTATCCCGGATATTGCCTCGCTGGCCAATCCCTCCGGGCCGAACGAGACATGAAAGCCCTGGTCACCGGCGGCACTGGTCTGGTCGGGCGCTACATCGTCGAGACGCTGCTTGAAGCCGGTTACGATGTGACGGTTGCCGGCAGGAACCCGCCCGCCGATGGCTTGTTCCCGCGGGCCGTCGCGTTCCGCGCAGCAACGCTCGATCCTGAAGGCATCGACGAAGACCTGTTTGCCGGGATCGATGCCATTGTTCATGCCGCCTTCGATCACCTGCCCGGACGCTATCGCGGCGGCGAAGGCGATGATCCGGACCGTTTCCGCCGGTGCAATCTCGATGGCAGCATCCGGCTGTTCGAGGCCGCCAGGCGCGCAGGTGTGCGACGCGCGGTGTTCCTGTCGAGCCGCGCCGTCTATGACGGCGTGACACCGGGCGCGCCACTGACGGAAGACCTCGCATTGCAGCCCGCCTCTCTCTACGGCGAGGTCAAGCTTCTGGGAGAGCAGGCGCTTGCGGCATTGAATGCGCCCGGCTTTACCACCTCGAGCCTGCGGCTTACCGGCGTCTATGGAGATCTCAGACCCAACAAGTGGGATGGCCTGTTTGCGGACTATCGGGCCGGGAGCCCTGTCCCGGTCCGCGCAGGGTCAGAAGT
>JAHJUC010000366.1 GCA_018829385.1 Alphaproteobacteria bacterium | reverse complement strand
CTGACCGGTCTGCTCGATCTGTCGATCAACCAGATGCTGCCGCGTACCATCCTGACGTCGGTGACAACGCTGCTGGCGCTTCTGGCGCTGTTCATCTTCGGCGGCGAAGTGATCCGGTCCTTCACGTTCGCGATGATTTTCGGCGTGGTGGTCGGCACCTATTCGTCGATCTTCATCGCGGCGCCGGTGCTGATCCTGTTCAAGCTCCGGGCGGACAATTTCCGCGTTGGACTGGACGACGACAGCGAAACCGAGACCTCGGCCGAAGTTCCGGACCAGAGCAGGGCCTGAGGGATGGCCTCGGGCATCGAGATCCGCGCAGCGCATTATCCGGGCCGTCCACCGATCGATGCCTACGGCAATGGCGGGTTCAGGTTCGCGGACATGTCGCATCGCGGCTCGATTCTCTGCCTGCCGTCGGGCGTGCATGGATGGGACGTGGTTGAGGACCAGCCGCTGACGATGGATCTGTTCGAGCGGGTGCTGGCCGAGGCCGGGGACATCGAGTTCCTGCTGGTCGGCACCGGGACGTCGATCCGGCCCTTGCCGGCGGAGCTGAAGACTGCCTTGCGGGCGGCCAATGTCTCCTCCGATCCGATGAGCACCGGGGCTGCCGTGCGAACCTACAATGTCATGCTGGCCGAATCCCGGGCGGTGGCCGCCGCCCTGATCGCTGTCTGAGCGCGATGGCGGCACCAGCCCTGACAGCGGAGTTGCGGTCACGATTGCTTGGCGAACTGCGCGAGGCCGACATTGATCGCTACCTGGCGCTTCTGCTGATGCCGGAGGGCGTGCGGGACGATCTGCTGGCGCTGTTTCTGTTCAATACCGAAATTGCAGCTATCCGCGACAAGGTGCGGGAGCCGTTGCCGGGCGAGGTGCGTCTTCAATGGTGGCGGGAGGTGCTGTCGGGTGACAGGGACGGCGAGGCGCAGGCCCATCCGGTCGCCTCGGTATTGCGCGGGGTGATCGACCGCCGCGCCATGCCAGTTGCGCCGCTGATCGCCATGTGCGACGCGCGGATCTTCGATCTTTACGATGACCCGATGCCCGACCGGACCAGCTACGAGGGCTATGCCGGCGAGACCGCCTCGTCGCTGCTGCAGATGTCGGCGTTTCTGATCGATCCCGCGGCATCGGCTTTGACTGCCACGGCGAGCGGCCATGCCGGTGTTGCCCAGGCGGTGGCGGGGCATCTGATGCTGCTGCCGATCTCGCAGGCCCGGGGCCAGCTGTTCATACCTGCAGACCTGCTGTCGGCCACCGGGCTCGACCGTGACGGCTTTCTGTCCGGCGGCAATCGCGAACGGGCGGCAAATGCGGTTCGTGCCTTCGCCGGATTCGGGCGCGAGCACCTGGCGAAGGCGAGGGCGGCGCTTGACGATCTCCCCGCGTCGGTGCAGCCCGCCTATCTGCCGGTTGCGCTTGCCAGTGCGGTGTTCGACCAGGCCGAGAGCAGGGGCGCGGATTGTCTCGACCGGTCGGTTCGCATGCCGCAATGGCGTCGGCAGTTGCAGCTCTGGCGGGCTCAGCGGCGCGGCAAAATCTGACTGCTTTCACCGGAAAAGGCCTCTGTGGCCCCGTTATTCGGTCTCGCGCAAGCAAACTGTGATGACTTGCGCCCCTGGAGCTCGCGCGGCATAGTCAGGAAACCTTGACGCGGTCGGGAGTTGCGTCAAGCCGGAGGAATGCATGAGTCTTGGAGCCCTGATTGTCGTCGTCGCCTTCGCGGTCATACTGGTGATCGGCGCCGTCCATTACACCGGCGGGTCCGGCCAGAAGGACAATCGCGACCCGGGCGAAGTCATCCTCGAGTTTGCCCGCGCCTATCCGGGCGAGGCGATCCGCTCGGTGACGATGACGAAGGACGGCAATGCCAGCTTCCTTCGGCTGGCGGACGGCAAGACCGGCTTCATGCAGAGCATGGGGCGCCACAATGTGGCGCGGCTGATCTTGCCCGGCGATGTGGCCGTGCAGCCGATCGAGGATCAGCCGGGATTGCGGATCGAGTTCCACGAATCGACGCTCAAGGGCGGAGACTATGTGTTCGCGTCGGCCGAGGACGCCGCGGAGGTCTCGCTGTGGCTGTGCGGCGGCTTCGCCCTGGCGAGCCCGGTGCTTGATGCTCCAGAGGACAACGGCAATGCCTGATCTCAAGGATTTTCCGGATGTCACCCAGCTGGCGATCCCGTTCTTCGTCGCCGCCATCCTGATCGAGTTGCTGGTGATCCGCTATTTCAAGGGGCGCGGAGACTACGAGACCCGCGATACGACGACGTCGCTCCTGATGGGGGTGGGCAATGTTGCCTCCGGCCTGCTGCTGGGCTTTGTCGCATTTGGCGTGCTGATGTGGACCTGGCAGTTCCGGATCGTTGATCTCGGCACATCCTGGGCGGTGATCGCGCTCTGCTTCGTTCTCGATGACCTGCGCTACTACTGGTATCACCGCATCGCGCACCGCTGCCGCTGGGTGTGGGCCGAGCATGTCATTCACCACTCCTCGCAGCACTACAATCTGTCGACCGCGCTGAGGCAGAGCTGGACCGGGACGTTTACCGGCATGTTCATCCTCAGAATTCCGCTGGCGCTGATCGGGTTTCATCCGGTGCTTTTGCTGTTCGTGGGCGGCCTCAACCTGGTCTACCAGTTCTGGATCCATACCGAGACGATCGGCCGGATGTGGAAGCCGATCGAGTGGATCTTCAACACGCCGTCGCATCACCGCGTGCATCACGCCACCAATCCGCGCTATCTCGATTCCAACTATGCCGGCACGCTGATCATCTGGGACCGGATGTTCGGCACCTTCGTGCCCGAACTCGACGAGGACATGCCGCGCTACGGCATCGTCAGGAATATCGGCACGTTCAACCCGCTCAGGGTGGCGTTTCACGAGTGGATCGACATGTTCAGGGATGCGCTCCGCCCGGGTCTGAGCATCAGGCAGCGGCTGGCCTACCTGTTTGCACCGCCGGGGTGGAGCCATGATGGATCGCGGAAGGGTTCTGAGGCGCTCAAGGCCGACTATGTGGTCCGCAATCCGCAGGCAGCGGGCACGCCCGGACTGCCGGGGAACGGCGCCGGCTCCCGCGCAACAGCATCGGTCTCGGCAGCGGAATAGCCGCCTGCGCACGGCCCCCTTTCTTCGATGTGCAATCCGGCGGTCAGTTGTCCGGGTCGGGCGGGCTTTCCCCCGGCGCAGGTTCGCTCACCTGTTCGATGACGATTTCGTTGCCGCCCGGATCGCTGACGGTCCTGGCCTTCCAGGTAAAACCGGTTTCCGGATCGACCCAGTATTCGCCGTGGACCGGGGTGCCGGTGTTGTAGATCGTGTAGTCGACGGTGAAGTGGTTGACGGTCCTGCCATCAAGCTCGACGCCGTAGCTGCAGGTGATGTTGGTCGCCTTCTCGGCCTGGGAGGCGAGCCCGTCGCGGGTCTGTGCCATCACTTCGGGCGAATAGGTCTGGACCAGCGTCCAGGTCTCGCCCTTGTCGGCGGTGGTGTAGAACTTGTCTTCGCGGAAGAGCGAAACCGGCGACCCGTCCTCGTCCATGCTCAGGTGGTTCTTGCCGTCGCTCAGTCCCAGATTGACCATGGTGTGGCCGCCCGCCATCGTTGTGGTCGACCGGCTTTTGACCGCGGTTTCACTGGGGGCCAAGCCCCGCATCAGGGCGCGGACCTCCTCGGCACATTCGGGTTCGGCCAGTGCCGGCGCCGCGCCGAGCGCGACGAGCATTGCGACTGCCGCCAAGGGGTGCAGAATCCCGTGAACTTTCCCGATATCGATCCGCATGGCTCCCTCCCGTCCGTTGCCTGCGGCATGGTGAAACGACAGATGGCGGAGGTCAATCGTCCGATCGGATGATTGGCGCTATTCGGCTGCGTCTGCGGCGACCGGGGCGTGGCCGAGCCATGCGGCAAAGTCGGTCAAGGCCCGGCGGGCCATGGCCTGCTTCTTGGCCTTGGCCTTTTCCTTGCCGCGGAACCGCCCACCGCCTTCGGGGCGGACAATGGCGCCAGGCTCGAGCGGCGGAAACAGGCCGAAATTGACGTTCATCGGCTGGAACGAGCGCTTGCCCGGCTCGTCGTCGCTGACAATATGGCCGCCGGTGATGTGATTGAGCAGCGCCCCGAAGGCCGAGGTCAGCGGCGGCGGCGGCAACTCTTCCCCCAGCCGTTCGGCGGCGGCAAAGCGTCCGGCGAGCAGCCCGATGGCGGCGCTTTCAACATAGCCCTCGCAACCGGTGATCTGGCCGGCAAAGCGCAGGCCCGGGCGGCTCCGGAGCTGCAGGCTCTGGTCCAGCAGCAGCGGCGAGTTCAGATAGGTGTTGCGGTGCAGGCCGCCGAGGCGTGCGAATTCGGCATTCTCGAGACCCGGGATCATCCGGAAGATGTCGGCCTGGGCGCCGTATTTCAGTTTCGTCTGGAAGCCGACCATGTTGTAGAGCGTGCCAAGCGCATTGTCCTGGCGCAGCTGAACGACGGCGTAGGCTTTGATGTCGGGCTGGTGCGCATTGGTCAGCCCCATCGGCTTCATCGGGCCGTGCCGAAGCGTCTCGCGGCCGCGCTCGGCCATGATCTCGATCGGCAGGCAGCCGTCGAAATAGGGCGTGCCTTCCCATTCCTTGAAGCCCGTGGTGTCGCCGCCGATCAGCGCGTCGACGAAGGCGTCGTACTGATCCTTGTCCATCGGACAATTGATGTAGTCCTTGCCGGTGCCGCCGGGGCCGACCTTGTCGTAGCGCGACTGGAACCAGCAGACCGACATGTCGATCGAGTCGGTGTGAATGATCGGTGCGATGGCATCGAAGAAGGCCAGCGCGTCCTGTCCGGTCTCGGTGCGGATCGCTTCGGCCAGCCCGGGAGCCGTCAACGGGCCAGTGGCGATGATGGTCTGGCCCCAGTCAGCCGGCGGCAGGCCGGTGACTTCCTCGCGGGCAATGGTGATCAGCGGCTCGGCAGCGATGGCGTCGGTCACGGCGCGGGCGAAACCCTCGCGGTCGACAGCAAGCGCGCCGCCGGCGGGAACCTGGTTGGCATCGGCGCAGGACATGATGAGCGACCCCGCCATGCGCATTTCGGCGTGAATGACCCCGACCGCATTGTTCTCGGCATCATCGGAACGGAACGAGTTGGAGCAGACCAGCTCGGCCAGGCTGTCGGTCTTGTGGGCCTCGGTGCCGCGCACCGGCCGCATCTCGTGCAGGATCACGGGCAGGCCGCGCCGGGCGATCTGCCAGGCCGCTTCAGAGCCGGCGAGGCCGCCGCCGACGACGTGGATGGGGGTGTGGGGTGAATTGGACTTGGTCATGGCGTCCGTTTACCACGGGCGCGATCCCGTCTCAAAGATGTTTGTTATCGGTCCTGAAACGAAAACGGCGTCCCGGGGGACGCCGTAACGAACGGTCATGCGATATGCGATTAGCGGGTACGAAGGCCGCGAGCCACATTGTCGATGTCGAAACGGGTCAGGCCGATGTCGGCCAGGGTTTCGTTGGAAAGGTTGGCGAGTTCCTGTGCAGTCTGGCGGGTTTTCATCCAGGTGCGGGCTCTGCTGAAGAATTTCATGGCAGTCTCCTCGGGTATGCCCGTTGGGGCAGTGATGACGGTTTACTCAATCTGATGCCTGCCATATAGGCGTTTGCATCCCATTTGTGCAGCGCAATATTCGCAAGTCTGATATGCGCTTCCGGAATGGCTGGGTTATCGGTTTGTCAACTTGTGGAGGCGGCCAAAAAATGGGCAACGCAAGGCCCGGTACCGGAGGGCGCGATTTGGGTGCGAAGTTTGCCTCTCAAACAGAAACAGCGCCCTGTTGCCAGGGCGCCGTTTGAATGACCGGCCATCGGGCCGGGCAGGGGTGTCGCGCTGTTACTTGCCGGGACGGCGTGCAACGAACGGGATGTCACCGCGGGAGATGCCGAGGTCGTTGAGTTCGCGCTGCGACATGCGGGACAGTTCGTTGACGGTGTTGCGGTAGTCGCGCCAGTCCTTGTAAGCCTTACGGAAGTTCATGGTATTTTCCTTTCATCGTGACGGTGTCCGGAAGTTCGGCCGCCGTGTTTGGTTGATGCTGATATAGGTGCAAACGAGAGATTTGTGCAGTGCAAAAGATTGCAAAGGAGCCATGCGAATTCTGCAAGGCACCTTAATAAACTCTTGTTAACGATGATTAATCTGCATGGGTCGCCGCCAGGCAATCGTGCCGAAGCCGCGCAGGCCGGCGCCGTGCCGACGCGCAACCGCCCGTCTGCCAGGCGTACCGGCAGCACGGGAGGTCGAGGTATTGAAAAAGGTGGTTGATATTAGGGCAAAAAAATAACGCCCACCGGGGGAGGAGGATCCGGTGGGCGTCATTTTGGGAGACTGATGTCCGGGAGGAGGATGAACACCAGTCAATATCGAAGCGGCTTTTTGGGAGGAGGAGGAGGCCGCTCCGAATTCCTGAATCTCTTATATGGCGCGCCGTGCGGCGAATGGGATATCGCCCCGTGTCATGCCGATGTCGCTCAACTCGCGTTCAGAAAGCCGGTTCAGCTCGACGCAGGTTTCGCGGTATTTCCGCCAGCTGGCGTAGGATTGGATCAGTTTCATTGGCGACCTTCCTTTGTCCCGCTGTTGTCCGGTTCACCACCGTGGCGTTCCGATGGTTTGAATATAGGTGCATTCAATCGATTTGTGCAGTGCAATATCATCATGGAAGCTATTCCGAAATTGCATGACTGAGGCATGGATCTGTCATATTTGCCTCAAAGCTGTGCAACTCGGGCATAATGGGAGGCAAACTGCCTCTAATCCCGCCGTTGTCCGCGCGCCCGGTTGATGTAATCTCGATTTCGGCTCCTTCAAGGAGAGAATCGCCGGCTCTTGAGTGAAAGAATCGCCCCATGTTTCGAAGGTACCTGTCCCGTGAGATCGATCAGTGGACCCGGAACGGGCTTCTGCAGCCCGGGCAGGGGGAAGCCTTGCTTGCTGATCATGACCGGCGTCACACCGGTTTCAGCCTGTCCGCTGTGCTGGCGGTGCTCGCCGCGGTGCTGTTTGGCGCGGCGGTGATTGCACTGATCGCGGCGAACTGGGAATTCATACCGCGGCTGATGCGGGTCATCGGTGTCTTTGTCCTTATAGCAGGCGGCCTTGTCGTGGCTGCGCTGGCGCTCAGGCGGGGGGCGGGCGGTCTCTCCGAGGCAGCCCTGGTGTTCACGCTTCTGTGCTATGGGGCGGGAGTGGCGCTCGTCGGGCAGATGTATCATCTGAGCGGCGACGAAGCGGCGTTCATGCTGACATGGGCTCTGGCCGCGCTGGTGGTGTCGCTGTCCTTCTCCTCGCCCATGGCCGCGATCGGCGCCGGCCTGCTGGGATTCGGGTATCTGTTCGCCGATCTGTCGATCTTCGATGCCGGCCCGGGTGTCCATATCTCGGCCTACATCACCGTTCTGGCGCTCGCCCTCGCGATCGGACTGTCGGCCTGGCGGTCCGGCTCGGTGATCGCCGGGCATCTCTCGGCCCTGCTGCTCATCTGCTGGGTGATGTGGATCGTTCATGACACAACCGAACTTGAACCCGGCTACGTGCTGGCGGTGCTCGGCGCGGCCGCGTTCGGCGGCGGATCGTTGGCGCCCGGCCTGTTTGGCAATGCCATTGCCCGGCATGGTACGCTGTCGGCCTATGGTGCGGTGATGCTGCTCTCCGGGCTCGGCCTGATCCAGGCCATGCTCGACAATCCATCGCTGGCGGTCGAGCTGGCGGTGGCGGCGCTCATCCTGTTGATCAGCGTCGCGCTCCTGGTCGTGGCTGGCGGCGAAAACCGGCTGGTGCGGCGGTTTGCCTATTTCGCCTTTGCTGCAGAGACAATCTACGTGGTCAGCGAAACGCTGGGTTCGCTGCTCGGAAGCTTCGGGTTCCTGTTCCTGGGCGGGCTTGTGCTGGCCATCATCGCTTTCGTGGTGATGAAAATTGAAAAACGGTTCAAGAAGGCGGAGGTGCGGTCATGACGGATCTCGGGCTACTCCTGCGGCGGCGGCTCAATCCGCTGCTGGCAGCGATCGTATCGGGCGTGGTTCTGCTGGGAACCCTGGCGCTGGCGATCGAGAACAGGGCGGCGATCCTCAGGGACGGACGTGAAATCGTGCTGAAGACCGAACCGGTGGACCCGCGCGACCTGATGCGCGGGGATTATGTCCGGCTCGGTTACACAGATATCTCCTCCGTTGATGCAGCTCTGGTGTCCGGCGCCTGGCCCCCCGAAGATACGACCGCGCCGGTGTGGCTGATCCTGGCACCGGCAAGCGATGGCATCTATGTTCCCAAGGCTGCGAGCTTTTCGAAGCCCTCGGCGATGGCCGCGCAGGATGTTGTGGTTCTCAGATCGCTGCCGGCCCGTATCATGATTGCGACGCGGACAGGCGGGACCAATCTGGTCGGCCCGCTGAGCTTCGGCATCGAGCGCTATTACGTTCCCGAAGGCGAGGGGCTTGAGATCGAGAAAGCCCAGAACGAAGGTCGGACGACGGTGGCGGTCAGGGTTTCGGCGGATGGCGAACCGCAAATTGCTCGCCTGATGATCGATGGCGAGACCCTTTACGAGGAGCCGCTTTATTAAAAAGCCGGCTTCAAATCGGCACGGTGCAGCATCCAGGCCCAAAATCCCTGACCCTCAGGGTGATTTTTCCTTTGATCGCTGCCAATCGGGTGATATAGAGCGACCGCGTTCAGGGTCGCCTCGCGCGAGCGTGGTTTTGCGGCCCTAAGAGCGGGTATGGTGAAATTGGTAGACACGCCAGATTTAGGTTCTGGTGCCGTAAGGCGTGGGAGTTCAAGTCTCTCTACCCGCACCAGATTACAGTCCGGTCCGATTGCCGCCAGGCATGGGATGGCAGGGCAAGCACGATGGGCGTTCAGCCGGTTGATCCGGTCTGGGGCTTACAATGAAGAAAGCCACAAGCGACGCCGGAAAACCGGCCCAGTCGCGGGGCCAACCCGAACGGTCGCAGTCGCGAGGAAATGAAGGTTTGAACATGCAGGTTACCGAAACGCTTGCCGAAGGGCTGAAGCGCGAATTGAAGATTGTCGTTCCCGCCGCGGACATGGCATCGCAGATGAACGAGAAGCTTGCCGAAGCCAAGGGCAAGATGCAGATCAAGGGTTTCCGGCCCGGCAAGGTGCCGATCTCGCACCTGAAAAAGGTCTACGGCAAGTCGATCATGGCGCAGCTGGTCAATGAAATGATCCAGGAAAAGCCGGCTTCGATCCTGGCCGAGCGCGGCGAACGTTCCGCCACCCAGCCCGAAATCTCGATGACCGAGGACGAGAAGGAAGCCGACGCTATCCTGAGCGGTTCGGCCGATTTCGAATTCACCATGGCTTATGAAGTCATCCCGGCCTTCGACCTGGCAGACATGTCGAAGGTCAAGGTTGTCCGCGAAGTTGTCGAAGTGCCTGCCGAGGAAGTCGAGGAGCAGGTGCTTCGCGTTGCCGAGAACAGCCGCACTTTCGAGCCCAAGTCCGGCAAGGCTGCTGACGGCGACAAGGTGACGATCGATTACCTGGGCAAGCTCGACGGCGAACCCTTCGAAGGCGGCGCCGATCAGGATGCGGAACTGGTCATCGGTTCAAACCGCTTCATTCCCGGCTTCGAAGAGCAGCTGGTCGGCCTCAAGGAAGGCGACGAGAAGGTGATCAAGGTCACATTCCCGGCAGACTACCAGGCAGCCCATCTCGCCGGCAAGGAAGCTACCTTCGACATCAAGGTCAAGTCGGTTGCCGCGCCGGGCGCACTGGAAATCAACGACGAGCTGGCCAAGACGCTGGGCCTCGATTCGGCTGACAAGCTGCGCGAGATCGTTCGCTCGCAGATCGAAGACCAGTATGGCCAGGTGACGCGCCAGAAGCTGAAGCGCCAGATCCTCGATCAGCTCGACGAGGCGCACAAGTTCGATACGCCGTCCAAGCTGGTCGATGCCGAATTCGAAAGCATCTGGCGCCAGATCAACCAGGAACTGTCGGACAACGGCAAGACATTCGCCGACGAGGACACGACCGAAGAGGCAGCCCGCGAAGAATACCGCGCGCTGGCCGAACGCCGCGTGCGTCTGGGACTGGTGCTGTCGAAGGTCGGCGAGGAAGCCGGCGTTCAGGTCAGCGACGATGAACTGCAGCGCTCGCTGTTCGAGCAGGTCCGCAGGTTCCCGGGTCAGGAAAAGGAAATCTACGAGTATTTCCAGAAGACACCCGGTGCTGTTGCCTCGCTGCGCGCCCCGATCTTTGAAGAAAAGACCATCGATCACCTGTTGACCGTCATCGATGTGACGGACAAGCCGGTGACCAAGGACGAACTGATGGCCGACGACGAAGCGGAAGCTTCGGAAAAGCCGGCCGCGAAGAAAAAGGCTGCGCCTAAGAAGAAGGCCGCCAAGAAGGACGACGCGGCTTCCGAGTAAGCCCTGTCCGATCATGATCATTGAAAACGCCGGAGCCTTGCTCCGGCGTTTTTGCGTTGTGCGCCTTGATAGGAGCCCGGCCGGGGGCGGCAGCCACATTGTCTTTCAGCCAACAATCCATGCGCGCTTCAACTTCGTAAGCACAGGAAACCGCGTCCGGACGGGCGTGACGCAGATGTTTGTGCCGGAGTTCCCATGCCTGAAAAGCGAGTGTTGCGATTTATCCTTGGCGATCAGTTGTCGCGCGGGATTTCAAGCCTCGATAATGCCCGGCCCCATACCGACGTGATCTTCATGGCCGAGGTGATGGCCGAGGCTACCTCGGTCAGGCATCACAAGAAGAAGATCGCGTTCCTGTTCTCCGCCATGCGGCATTTTGCCGAAGATCTGCGCGGTGAAGGTTTCACGGTCGATTACCTGTGCCTTGATGCAAAGGGCAATCCCGGCGATCTGGGCAGCGCCCTGGCCGAAGCCGTGGAGCGGCACGGGGCAGGGCGCGTGGTCATGACCGAGCCGTCCGAGATGCGGGTGCTCGAGGCTGCCGAGAGCTGGCGCGAGGAACTCGACGTCGATCTCGATATCCTTGCCGACAGCCGCTTT
Organism: Alphaproteobacteria bacterium; assembly: GCA_018829385.1. Taxonomy (GTDB): domain Bacteria; phylum Pseudomonadota; class Alphaproteobacteria; order Rhizobiales; family Rhizobiaceae; genus Hoeflea. The sequence continues at coordinate 1,286 of JAHJUC010000366.1, read as the reverse complement.
CTGGCAAGTCACGAGGATTTCGTCAGTTGGGCGACGACCGACAGCGGCGGGCAGCCGAAATCGTTGCGGATGGAATATTTCTACCGCGAGATGCGCCGGCGCACCGGCTACCTGATGATGGATGGCGAACCGGAAGGCGGACAGTGGAACTTTGACGCCGACAACAGGAAAGCGCTGCCCGGTTCGATCAAGGTTCCGTCGCGGCCGAAGTTCCCGCCCGACAGCGTGACCCGCGAAGTTATCGAACTGGTCGCCGAAAGATTCAAAGGCCATTTCGGCGATCTCGAGCCGTTCGACTATCCTGTCACGCGGGCCGGCGCGGTGGCCTATCTCGACTGGTTCGTTGCCGACACGCTTGCCGGCTTCGGGGACTGGCAGGACGCGATGAAACAGGGCGAGCCGCTGCTGTTCCACAGCCATCTCTCGACGCTGATGAACTGCGGCCTGCTTGATCCCAGGGAGTGTTGCGAGAAGGCGGAGCAGGCCTACCGGGACGGCCGGGCGCCGCTCAACGCGGTGGAAGGCTTCATCCGCCAGATCATCGGCTGGCGCGAATTCATCCGCGGTGTCTACTGGCTGAAGATGCCCGACTATGCGCACGCCAACGCGCTTGACGCCACGCGTCAGTTGCCGGGGCTTTTCTGGACCGGCGAGACTGCGATGAACTGCCTGAGCCAGGCGATAACGGAAACCAGGTCGAATGCCTATGCGCATCATATCCAGCGGCTGATGGTGATCGGCAATTTCTGCCTGATTGCCGGCATCGATCCGGTGCAAGTTCAGGAATGGTTCCTGATCGTCTATTCCGACGCCTATGAATGGGTGGAGATGCCCAACGTGGTGGGCATGGCCCTGTTCGCCGATGGCGGGTTCGTCGCCTCCAAACCTTATGCGGCGTCAGGCGCCTACATCAACAAGATGAGCGATTACTGCGGCTCCTGCCGGTTCGATGTGAAGCGGAAAAGCGGCGAGAAGGCCTGTCCGTTCAATTATCTCTACTGGAACTTCCTGTCGGAGAATGAACAGATGCTGAGAAAGAACCATCGGATGGGGCTGATCATGGGATCGTTGGGCAAGATGAAGTCCGAGCGGCTCGACGAGATCCGGGCCGATTCCGAACGGTTTTTCGAGAGCCCCGAAATGAGGGGCTGGGACAAAGCCGGATCCGGCTAGAGTATTTCAGGTTTGGATGGAATCAAAAATCGCTGCCTCTCAAACAACATGCTGTTGTTTTCGAACGCGTTTTTTGATGAGTTTTGTTTCAACGTAAAACTGAAAGACTCTAG
>JAHJUC010000365.1 GCA_018829385.1 Alphaproteobacteria bacterium | reverse complement strand
TCTTCGACGAGATCAGGTGCGCCGTCTCGTACATGGTCGATTTCGGCCCGTCGATGTCCCACAGCCCGCCGACATCGGAATGCAGCTCGAAGCCCCGGAACGGAATGCCCTGCTCGATCAGCGTCTTGGCCATCGCCAGCCCCATCGGGCCCGCGCCGATCAAGGCATAATGGTTGCGCAAATCTTCCGTGCCGGCCGCATCCTGTCCGGCCGTTTCAACTCTGGTGTCCAACTGTCCCCCTCCCTGGCTTCAGTGGATTTCTTCTTCGACGCATTATTGAACGATCGTTCAATTTAAGGCAAGATGAATCATGAACCAAGAGTCACCAGCCGCCGCCCGAGCCGACCAGCCGCGCCGCCGCGCCGTATCCAAACGGTCGCTGGCCACCAGCCTGAGCATCCTCGATGCCGCTGAACGGCTGTTTGCAGAGCGCGGCTATGACGGCGCCTCGGTGCGCGACATCGCCAGCGCCGCCGGCGCGCAGATTGCCTCGATCAGCTTTCACCATGTCGGCAAGGAAACGCTGTTCGAGCGCGTTGTCGAACGGCGGGCCTCGGAACTGTCGCAATTGCGGCTTGATGCGCTCTCAGCCCTCAAGACCGAGAACCGGCCGCTCACACTTGAGGCCTTGCTCTCGGCATTCCTGCGTCCCTATCTCGAAAAGGCCGGCGCCGGCGACCCGCAATGGCTCGCCTATGCACGGCTCGTGGCGATGGTCTCGGCCGACATCCGCTGGCACAGGATCTCCGAGCGCTGTTTCGACCCGACCGCCGGGATTTTCATCGCCGAGATCGCAAAATTGTTTCCGCACGCCAACAGGTCGGCCATCGCGGTGAGCTTCATCTTCTCGGTGTCCGCCATGCTGTCGCTGTCGACCTCGCAATGGCGCACCGAGGCGCTGACCGCGGCTGTTGTCAATCAGCCCGCAATGGACCGGCTCGCCGATCAGCTGGTCAGCTTCTGCGAAGCAGGCATGCGCGCGGCGCTCGAGGGCTGATGCCGGCGCTCCGGCCCCGGGGATGGTCTCACGCGGGTCAGTTGAGCAGGATTTCCCCGTCCACCCGCCGCCACTCGTTCGGTCCGATCAGCTTCTGGTGCGCGTAGCGGACCGAATGCAGCTTGCCGTCGAGCCTGGCTTCCCAGAAATCGAGAAACTTCCGCATGCCCGGAAACTCCGGCGCAAGATCATACTCCTGCCAGATGAAGGTTTGCAGCAGCGACTGGAAATCCGGCAGCCGGTAGTAGATATGCGCGGTCGTCAGGCCGTAGCCCTCCATCTGCCGTTCGAACTCAGGTGAAACCATTGTCTTGTGGACCTCCTGTTCTTCAACGGGAAAATGACAGCAAATGACAACTGATTTGGCAAGAAAAATCGCGCATTTCGTTTGATATTCAATGTGTTAGCAGCCAACTTGCGTGAGTGCTGATTTTTTCGATTGAGGCTCTTGAAAACGGCTTTTTCAAAAACCAAATCGTCTGCCGCCAGGCGCCGTGAGCTTTCAGGGCCTGGCTTCCGCCGGGAGGCCATCGGCTCCGGGCGGGATGGGAGCCAATACAATGTTTGTCCAGGAGGAAAACATGAAATTCCGACCTTTGCACGACCGTATCCTTGTCCGCCGCGTTGAAAGCGACGAGCGCACCAGGGGCGGCATCATCATTCCCGACACCGCCAAGGAAAAGCCGCAGGAAGGCGAAGTCATCGCCACCGGCCCCGGCGCACGCAACGAGCAGGGCGAGATCGTGGCCCTCGACGTCAAGGTGGGCGACCGCGTGCTGTTCGGAAAATGGTCCGGCACCGAAATCCGGCTCGACGGCGAAGACCTTCTGATCATGAAGGAATCCGACGTCATGGGCATTCTCGAAGCCGGCGTCGCGGTCAAGGCCGCCGCCTGATCACTGCCGGAAACATTGGGAAAACTGAAAGGAACGAAAAATGGCTGCAAAAGAAGTCAGGTTTCACAGCGACGCGCGCGAAAAGATGCTGCGCGGCGTCGACATTCTCGCTGACGCGGTAAAGGTGACGCTGGGTCCGAAAGGCCGCAACGTCGTCATCGACAAGTCCTTCGGCGCGCCGCGCATCACCAAGGACGGCGTCTCGGTCGCCAAGGAAATCGAGCTCGAGGACAAGTTCGAGAACATGGGCGCGCAGATGCTGCGCGAAGTCGCCTCCAAGACCAATGATCTGGCCGGTGACGGCACCACCACCGCGACCGTGCTGGCCCAGGCCATCGTCAAGGAAGGCGCCAAGGCCGTTGCCTCGGGCCTCAACCCGATGGACCTCAAGCGCGGCATCGATCTTGCCGTCGACGCCATCGTCGCCGATCTCAAGGCCAATGCCCGCAAGATCTCCAACAATGACGAGATCGCCCAGGTCGGCACCATTTCGGCCAATGGCGACACCGAGATCGGCCAGTATCTTGCCAAGGCCATGCAGAAGGTCGGTAATGACGGCGTCATCACCGTCGAGGAAGCCAAGACCGCCGAGACCGAACTCGAAGTCGTCGAGGGCATGCAGTTCGACCGTGGCTATCTCTCGCCCTACTTCATCACCAACCAGGACAAGATGCGGGTCGAGCTCGAAGATCCCTATGTGCTGATCCACGAGAAGAAGCTCTCCAACCTCCAGGCCATGCTCCCGGTTCTCGAAGCCGTGGTCCAGTCCGGCAAGCCGCTGCTGATCGTGGCCGAGGACGTAGAGGGCGAGGCGCTGGCAACGCTCGTGGTCAACAAGCTGCGTGGCGGCCTGAAAATCGCCGCCGTCAAGGCGCCGGGCTTCGGCGACCGCCGCAAGGCCATGCTCGAGGACATCGCCATCCTGACCGGCGGCTCGGTGATCTCCGAGGATCTCGGCATCAAGCTCGAGAACGTGACGTTGAACATGCTCGGCCGCGCCAGGAAGGTTTCGATCGAGAAGGAGAACACCACCATCATCGACGGCGCCGGCTCGCGCAAGGACATCGATGACCGCATCGCCCAGATCAAGGCGCAGATCGAGGAAACCTCGTCGGACTATGACCGCGAGAAGCTGCAGGAGCGGCTGGCCAAGCTCGCCGGCGGCGTCGGCGTCATCCGCGTCGGCGGCTCCACCGAGGTCGAGGTCAAGGAGAAGAAGGACCGCGTCGACGACGCCCTGCACGCCACCCGCGCAGCCGTCGAGGAAGGCATCCTGCCCGGCGGCGGCGTCGCGCTGCTGCGTTCCGTTTCTGCGCTCGATGGCCTCAAGCCCGCCAATGACGACCAGCGCGTCGGCATCGACATCGTCCGCCGCGCCATCGAGGCGCCGGTGCGCCAGATCGCCCAGAACGCTGGCGCCGAAGGCTCGATCATCGTTGGCAAGCTGCGTGAGAAGAGCGACCGCGCCTGGGGCTGGAACGCCCAGACCGGCGAATATGGCGACCTCTACAAGATGGGCGTCATCGATCCCGCCAAGGTGGTGCGCACCGCGCTGCAGGATGCCGCCTCCGTCGCCGGCCTCCTGGTCACCACCGAGGCGATGATCGCCGAGAAGCCGAAGAAGGAAGCAGCAAGCCCGGCAATGCCGTCCGGCATGGACTTCTGATCCGGCATCCGCACAAGCAAACCTGGCCGCCTCGTCACCGGGGCGGCTTTTTTTCATTTGGTCGCGTCAGGCGGCTTTACGACTTGTCCGCGTCCTCGGTGCTGTCTTCGATGTCGTGGTGCTTGCGGATCGAGCGCACCACCATCCAGGTAAAGCCGATCGCCACCGGCACGAACAGCGCCGACAGCATGCCGGCCTTGATCGGCAGCCCCAGCCCGTCGAGCGGCTTGGCCAGGTATCCGAACAGCCCGACGATATAGTAGGAGATCGCCGCAACCGAGAGGCCTTCCACGGTCTGCTGCATCCTCAGCTGCAGCTTCACGCGCCGGTTCATCGAGCTTAAGAGCGCGCTGTTCTGGCGTTCGAGTTCGACATCGATCCAGCTCCGAAGCAGCGCCGTGGCGCGCGAGAGCTTGCGCGACAGGTTCGCCTGCCGCTCCTCGATCGACTGGCAGGTGCGCATCGCCGGCGCCAGACGCTTTTCCAGGAACGCGCCGATGGTCTCGAAACCCGGCTGCCCGGTTTCGTTGAGCGAGGCAATCCGCTCGCGCACGATATTGTAGTAGGCGCGGCTTGCGCCGAACCGGTAGAGGCTGAGCGCCGCATTGGCCTCGAGCTCGGCGGCAAGCCCGGTGATGTCGGCCAGAAGCGTGTCGGCATGCTCGCCCGCACCGGTCTTCATGCCTTGCGTGATCTTGGTCAACCCGTCCTCGATGCGGCGCATCTCCGGCGACAGCGACCGCGCCAGCGACAGTCCCAGCGCGGCGAGTGTGCGATAGGTTTCGATGTCGAGGAGCCGCTGCACCACCGCGCCGCGCCCGGCATCGGTCATGCCCTTGTCGATCACTAGGATGCGGGTGAGCCCGTCGCCGTCCTGGCGGAAGTCGGTGGCGATCAGCGCCTGACCGTCCTTGACCTCGCTCAGGCACAGGCTGGTCGGGTCGAAACTGTCGAGCGCCGCCTTCGTTGCCTCCGAATCGGGCCGCACCTCCAGCCGGATGCCGGCAATCAGGCTGCCGGGCGGCGA